>JAYTXS010000389.1:0-8270 GCA_043742845.1 Gammaproteobacteria bacterium | reverse complement strand
CATTGATAATCCAAGGCGAGATGCGCCGCTTTGAATACAGACAACGAATAATAGGTCTCGAGTATTTGCTCAGGGCCGGGATGCGGCAGCCGGCCGTCGCCGATCAGAACGCCGAGGCCGCCGGCGTCTAAATATCGCTGGCGGGCAGCGGAGATGCCGTTGTTGATGGCGGCCACCCCCAAAGTGTCATCGGCTCGATGCCATGTCGCCCCCTGCAGGGACGCGCCCACCGACACGGTTCGGTCGATATCGGTAAATTCATAGGGCTCGACATTGCCCGCCACTTTGCCAACGCGGGCGAACGCGCCGAAGTTCGCCGTCACTTGCTGTTCGAAGTAGAGGCTGGCGCCGGCACGGCTGCGATAGCTGCGCACGGCGGCAATGTTCACCGCCGAACCGGAGTTCTGCGCCTGCCGCACGGCATCATTGAGCAGGCCCATGCGGCCGCGGCTGTCGAATACGGTGAGCATCCATTTGCCTGGATGTCCTGCGATCCGGTGGCGTTGTTCGACTTCGACAATGGTCTGAAATTCGTGGAAGCCAGGCTCGAGATGAGCACTGTTCGGCACGTTCGATAAATCGAACACGCCGCCGCGGCAAGGGCCGCCCCGCCATCCACGGCTTGGCGCGCGCCATCGAGGCTCGCGTCGTCCTGGTTCAGAGTCTGGCGCACGAACAGACGCGGGAGCCTCAGGTAGGGCTGATTCTTGCCGATCTTGTAGGCCTCGCCGCTGGGCAAGCCCGCCACCCCCAAGGTGTCGTCAAGACCGAAGCCTTGATCGATTTCGCCGTTGACCCACGCTTCGGCGCCTCGCCAGAGCCGCGCACCCAGGTACAACGTGGCATCGGATGTCTCCGCGCCGTGGCCGGGCGACAGGCTGTTGGGCCCCGCATAGGGCGCATTGAAGTTCGACGACTCCTGTTCTACGTAAGTGAATTGACCGTGGACGGCGAAGGTCTCTGCAACGGGTGTGTCGGGAATCGGTTCCGCGGCGGCGGCGACCGTAGCCGCGGCTACGGTCGTGACGAAAAAAATCGCAGCTCGGAGAGCGAACGGTGAACTTGCATGCGCAAGCCTGGTCGTTGAACGGTGCACCCGCCTGCGAACTCTATAGATATTTCGTGACGCCTTGAAATTCCTTGATCAAGTCGCGGAATTCACGCGGCAGGGCTTCCGATGCCTCTTCCATACAGTGGTGGATATGGTCCTTGATGAGTTCTTTCTTGGCGTTGCCGATGGCTTTCTCGACGGCGTGCAGCTGCTGCGCCAGGTCCATGCACGGCCGCCCGGCCTCCAGCATGGCGATGACGGCCGCGAGGTGTCCTTCGGCGCGTTTCAGCCGCGCACTAATCTCGGGAAACTTCTGCACTGCACGCAATTTCATCGAGCTCTATCCTATCCCCCTAGACAGGATAAGGGAAGCGGCGTAGCATCTCGGTCGCGACGCGTCGATCGCCGAAGTCGCCGAAGTCGCCGAAGTCGCCGAATTGTCACCAAGGGCGCGCAGAGTTGAGCCGCCGTCGTCTGTACGCAAATAAGATTTGGGGTGCGTCATGCCGTTGCACGATCATGAGCCAACAATGCGAGGCCGCGCCTTCCTCTGGGGCGGCGTCGGGCTCGGGCTGCTGCTTCTAGCCGTCTTTCTCACCAGGGGTTTTGGGTTGCTGGGAAGCTCAGCCAGAGGGGCGGAGGAGCCGACATCGATGCTCCGGCAGGGCAACAAGATCATCGTACCCGAGGGCTCGATGTTGCGTAATCGCTTGAGTGTCATGCCTGCGGCGGCTCAATCGGTTGAGCCGAAGCTGACGCTGCCCGGGATTGTGGAATCGGACCCTGCACGCACTGTCGTTATCTTTACGCCGTTGAGCGGCCGAGTGGTTGCACTCAAGGTCGGGCTGGGCGAGCGCGTATCGCGGGGCGAGCTGTTGGCAGTGCTCGATTCCCCGGATCTCGGACAGGCCATGGAGGATGATGACAAGGCCGCGGACGCGGCGCGGCTGACGGAAAAGAATCTGGCGCGGCAGGAGGCGCAGAACAAGCTCGGCGTTGCCTCTGACCGTGATCTGGATCAGGCGAGAAGCGACCACGCGCAGGCCGCTGCCGAATTCACCCGCACGCAGGCAAGGCTCAGATCGCTGGGCGTGTCCGCCGCCGACCGGCGGTCGCGGCTGCTGCCGGTGATTGCGCCCGTGAGTGGCAGCATCATCGCGCTGTCGGTTGCGCCCGGCACATTGATCAACGATTCCTCGCAGCCGATGTTGAGCATTGCTGACCTGAGCACGGTGTGGATCACCGCGCTGGTGCCGGAGAAAGACATCGCCTCTGTGTCGAAGGATCAGCAGGCGGAGGTTAGTGTGTTGGCTTATCCCGAGCATGTGCTGCAGGGCAAAGTATTGTTCGTATCGGCCGTGGTCGAGCCGGATTCGCGCCGCAATAAAATTCGCATTGCGTTCGCGAACGAAGACAATGCGCTCAAGCCCAATATGTTCGCGACCGTCACCTTGGCTGGACCCAAGCGCGCTGCGGTGATTCTGCCCAGTTCAGCGTTGTTGATGAATAACGATCGCACCAGCGTGTTCATCGCCACGGCGCCATGGACCTTCGAGCGCCGCATTGTCGACACCCAATTGGACGAAGGGTCGACGGTCGCCATCCGTTCCGGCGTGCAGCCGGGTGAGATGGTGGTCGTCAAAGGCGGAATCCTGCTGAATGATTGACCAATTTGTCGGCTTCTGTCTGCACCGGCGTGTGGGCGTCATCATCTTGGCACTGCTGCTTGCGGGATACGGCGTCTATGCGTGGGAGACGCTGTCGGTTGAAGCCTACCCGGAACTCGGCGATGTCGCGGCGCAGATCACCACACAAATGCCGGGCCTTGCAGCCGAAGAAATAGAGCAACTCATCACCGTACCGCTCGAGCGCCAAATCAACGGCACCCCGGGACTGCTGCTGACCCGCTCATCGAGCACCTTCGGTCTGTCCCTGATCACGGTGTTATTCCGCGACGGCTACGAGGACTATTGGGTGCGCCAGCGTCTTCTGGAGCGCATCAATCAAGCCGTGCTGCCGCCGGGAGCGTCTCCGTCGCTGGATCCGATGGCCGGCCCGGGCGGCGAGATCTTCCGCTATACGCTGGAGTCTGACTCGAAGAACCTGCAGGAGTTGTCGGAGATCCAGCGCTGGACGGTGATTCCGGCGCTGAAATCCGTTCCCGGCGTAGTCGACGATACCAACTTCGGCGGTTTTACGACCGAATACCAACTCGATCTGGATCCGCAACAGCTGCAGCATTACGGGCTCGGCATCAGCGACGTCATCACCGCCATCAATGCCAACAACACCAATGCGGGCGGCGGCCGCGTCTCGCGCGGCGATCAAAGTTACGTCATTCGCGGGGTCGGGCTAATTCACAGCCTGGCTGACATCGGCTCCATCGTGGTGACTCAAGTAGGCGGCGCGCCGGTGCTGGTGCGCGACCTTGGCCGCACTACGCTCGAGCATCAGGAACGTGAAGGTATCGTGGGCAAGGATCGCAATCCCGATACGATCGAAGGCATCGTGTTGATGCTGAAATATCAAAACCCCTCGCAGACCTTGCGTGGCGTACATGCCAAGGTGGCCGAGCTCAACGCCAAATTGGCCGGCGCTGGGGTGCGCATCGTGCCTTATATCGACCGCGACGACCTGGTTCGCAACACCATCCACAAGGTGGGTCAGACCATACTCGAAGGAATCACGCTGGTCTTTTTGATATTGATCATTTTTCTCGGCAGCCCGCGCAGTGCTTTCGTCGTCGCGGTGAGCATCCCCATGGCGCTGGTGTCGGTGTTCTCGTTGCTCGATCTTACGCATGTGTCGGCCAATCTGTTGTCGTTGGGAGCGATCGATTTCGGCATTCTGGTCGATGGCGCGATCGTGGTGACGGAAGCGGTGCTGCGACGGCGCGAGGCCCTGCCGAACGAGGAGCTGAGCGAAAGCGAAGCCAAGGCCGCCACTCTACAAGTGACGCGCCCGATTTTTTTTGCCAGCCTGATTATCATCACCGCTTATCTGCCGCTGTTCTCGTTCGAGCGGGCGGAAGCGAAATTGTTTACACCCATGGCCTATACCATGGGTTATGCGCTGTTCGGCGCGCTCCTCACGGCGTTGGCACTGGTTCCGGGGCTCGCGTATCTGGCGTTTCGCAAGCCGGGCCGGATCTACCAGAACCGCTGGCTGGAACGTTTGACGGTGCAGTACGATCGGGTGTTGGCCGCCTGCCTGGACCAACCGCAGATCATCTACGGCGTGGTGATATTTGCGCTATTTGCGGTCGTTGGTCTCGGGGCCACGGTCGGTCGCGACTTCCTGCCCGACCTCGACGAGGGCGCACTGTGGCTACAAGTACAGCTGCCCACCGGGCTGGCCTTGAACAAGGCCAGCGACATGGCCAGCGACATGCGGCGCGCCATCCTCAAATATCCCGAGGTGTCGTATGTGGTCACGCAAGCCGGGCGCAACGATGACGGTACGGACTCCTGGACTATGTCGCACATCGAGGCGCCTGTGGGATTGACGCCCTACGACACTTGGCCTGCAGGCGAGTCGAAAAGGAAATTCGTGGACAGACTGGCGGCCGGCCTCGCCAAGGACCTGCCGGGCTATTCAATCGGCATCAGCCAGCCCATCATCGATGGCGTGAATGACTTGGTGGGCGGCGCACACAGCCCGCTCGTCGCCAAGATTTACGGTGATGACTTGGATCAGTTGCGCAGCATCGGTGGCCAAATCGTGGATGTGCTGTATTCGATCCAGGGCACTTCCAGTGCCTCCATATTTCAGGAGCCACCCATCCCGCAAATGGAGATAAAGCTGGATCATGCCAAGGCCGCGCGCTACGGCGTGAACATGACCGATTTGCAGAACGTGATCCAGATCGGCGTCGGCCAGGCGCCGGTCTCGACGGTCTACGTCGGCGAGAGAACCTATCCGCTGACGGTACGTTTCACGCAGGAATCGCGCAACGCACCCGAAACGCTCGGCAATCTATTCGTCAACACCGCGAGCGGCGTGCAGGTGCCGCTGTCCCAAATTGCCGACATTCGCGTGCGCTCCGGCGAGAGCACGGTGACGCGCGAGAATGGACAGCGCAATCTCACGATCCGAATTGACAACCGCGACCGCGATTTGACCTCGTACCTTGCAGAGGCGCAGGCCAAGATCAAGGCGCAGGTCCATTTTGATCCCGACAAGGTTCGCTTGGAATGGGGCGGGCAATTCGAGAATCAGCGGCGCGCCGAAGCGCGGCTCCTGGTCATCTTGGCTCTGGTGATGGGGATGATGTTGATCTTCCTCACCATAGGTCTCAAATCGTTTCGGCAGGCTTTGCTGATCTTAGGCGTAGTGCCGCTCGCCATGTTGGGAGGGCTGCTGTCGCTGCACCTGACGGGTGAGAATCTCAATGTGGCGAGCGGCGTAGGCTTCATCGCCTTGTTTGGCGTGGCCGTGCAGAACGGCATCATCATGGTGTCGAATCTCAATCGAATGAGGAAATCCGGATTCGAGCTGCACGAGGCCATCATGAAGGGCGCGACGGAACGACTGCGGCCCGTGTTGATGACGGCTACGGTTGCCACGTTGGGAATGCTGCCGGCAGCCATTCACACCGGCGTCGGCAGCGACGTGCAGCGTGGCATTGCCACGGTGGTGGTCGGTGGGTTGGCGATCTCCACTGTGCTGACTCTTTTTGTTTTACCTTCGATGTACCACGTCATAGAGCACTGGGCGGAGCAGCGGCATGGTCTGGCG
Source organism: Gammaproteobacteria bacterium (assembly GCA_043742845.1). Classification (GTDB taxonomy): domain Bacteria; phylum Pseudomonadota; class Gammaproteobacteria; order Steroidobacterales; family Steroidobacteraceae; genus Bog-1198. Next base: position 2,482 of record JAYTXS010000389.1, on the reverse strand, counting down.
CGGTGGGGACGGTGATGCGCGCCAGCCTCTGTACCGGTGTCGCACTATCGCTTGGCTGCGTCTTGTCGGCTTGCGCCGTTGGACCGGATTTCAAGCGACCCGCACCGCCCGCTGCGACCGGTTACGGCACAGCACCTGCGCGGGGCGCTACCGCCTCAGCCGAGGCGAGCGGCGGTACTGCGCAGCACTTCGTTGAGTCGCTGGACATCCCCGGCGAGTGGTGGACTTTGTTTCAGTCGCCGAAGCTCAATCATCTGGTGGAAGAGGCGCTGAAGTCCAATCCGGACGCCGCCGCTGCGCAAGCAGCGCTGCGGCAGGCGCACGAGTTGTACCTTGCGCAGCGCACCAGTTTCTTTCCCGGTGCGCAGGGCAGCTTCGGCGCCAACCGTTCGGAATTTCCCACCGACACTTTGACCAGCCCGATCACGGCATCGAGTTCGACCTACACTCTTTACACCGCACAGTTGAGCTTGAGCTATGCGCCTGATGTATTCGGCTTGACGCGGCGCCAGGTTGAAATCGCCAAAGCGCAATTCGACAGCAGCCGTTTCCAACTGCAAGCGACTTATCTGACCTTGACCAGCAATGTGGTGGTGACGGCGGTACAGGAGGCTTCGTTGCGCGGACAAATCGCGGCGACGACGCGGCTGCTCGAGTTGCAACGGCAGCTGACGGAGACTGCGCGGCAGCAGCGGCTGCTTGGCACTGCGAGCGATCTAGACGTGCTCGCCCAGCAATCCGCCGAAGCACAGACGGCGCAAACCCTGCCGCCGCTGCAAAAGCAATTGGGGCAAGCACGCGATGCCTTAACCGCATTGTTGGGGAAGCTGCCGTCGGAAGAGCCCGAAGAGACCTTCCGCTTCGAGGAATTAACCCTGCCTACTCAGCTTCCGGTCAGCCTGCCCTCGGGGTTGGTCGAACAACGTCCCGACATTCGTCAGGCCGAGGAGAATCTGCACGCGGCATCTGCTGCTGACGGCGTGGCACTGGCCAGCATGCTGCCGCAATTCAGCATCGACGCCGATCTGGGGTCCAGCGCGTTGAAGCTCGGCAAGCTATTTACGCCTTACACGGGATTCTGGGACGCCGGCGCGTCGCTGACCCAAACTCTGTTCGATGCCGGAGCGCTTCTGCACAAGCGGCGCGCCGCCGATGCAGCGCTGGATCAGGCCGCCGCGCAATATCGCTCCGTCGTCATTCTCGCCTGCCAGAATGTGGCCGATAGCTTGCGCGCGTTGCAGGCCGATGCGGATGCGCTCAAGTCCGGCGCCGCGGCCGAACACGCGGCTAAGGCGACGTTCGAACTCGCGCAGCGGCAACATGGACTCGGTGCGATCAGTGTGGTGGCGGTGTTGTACGCTGAGCAATCCTACCGGCAGGCGGAGTCGGCCTTGGTGCAAGCAGAGGCGAATCGCTATGCGGACACCGCGGGTCTGTTTCAAGCGCTGGGCGGCGGCTGGTGGAATCGCGCGGGAGAAAAGCTATGAGCGATTTGGTGCGACGGGAGAACAGCGGCGGGGCCGCGACTCTGTGGTTGAACCGTCCTGAAAAGTGCAATGCGCTGACCAAGGATGTGTTCGAGGCGCTGGAGGAACATGTGGATGAGATCGCGCGGGAGACTCGCACCATCGGCCTCGTCATCGTGCGCGGCGCGGGCGCTCACTTTTCGGCGGGCTACGACATGAACGAAGTGCTCGAGTACGTCAAGGCCCACGCCAAGCCGCATTATCACTCGGAGGTAATTCAAAAAATTGCGAACCTGCCGCAGCCGGTAATTTCTGCGGTGCAGGGCCACTGTTCGACCGGTGCATTGGAATTGGCGTTGGCCGCCGACCTGATCGTGGCCTCGGAATCGACTTGGTTCTCAGACGTCTACGCGCGCTGGGGGCTGACTCCCGTGTGGGGCTTGAGTTTGCGCCTGCCGCATCGCATCGGCACGGCCAAAGCGGCAGAAATGATGTATTCCTGCCGCAGCTATACGGGACGACAGGCCGAAGCCATGCACCTCGCCAACTTCTGCTTCCCGGACGATAAGTTCGACGCGGAATTGGCCAGGCTGTCTGCCGACATCCTTGGCAATTCCTGGTATGCCAACCAGGTCAACAAGCGGGCGCTGATAGAAATCGACGGACTGAGCTTGCATGACGCGCATGCGCTCGAGCTATTCAAGAACGAAGGTTTGGCCCCGGACGCTGCGCAGCGGACCGCGAAGTTCTTCACCAAGGGGCAATAACCTGCGGCGCCTGTGCTGGCCGCGCCGCTCACCGCCGCGCCGACCGTACATCGCGTAAGGTGAGCTAGGTCGCGAACATGCGGTCGATAGCCTTGAAATGCTTTCGAGCGTACGCCAGAACTTCAGCGTCGCTGGGATGGTCGGCATTCTCGACGGCGACAATGGCCTTCCCCAATGTGGGGTGTTTGTCCCGCAGATAGGCTGCAAATTCCTGTTTGGTCTGCGCGGGGCCAATGACCAGAATCTCGT
>JAYTXS010000388.1:0-2632 GCA_043742845.1 Gammaproteobacteria bacterium | reverse complement strand
CACAGCACCATCTACCGCAGGGTCGCCGGTCGCCGGATCGGCTGCCGCCGGCTCATCGCCTTCGTCGGACTCGCCGGCCAAACCGTCGATGCGCTCGAGCCCGGAGAGTTGATCGCCCTCTTCCAGACGGATCAGGCGCACGCCTTGAGTGTTGCGCCCTACCACGGAAATATCCTTCACAGGGGTGCGCACCAGCACGCCGTTCTGACTCATCAGCATGATTTCATCGTCCGTGCTCACCTGCAACGCCCCGACCATACGGCCGTTACGGTCGGTGATTTGCAAGGCGATGACGCCTTGGCCGCCGCGGCCATGGGTCGGAAATTCTTCGAGCGGCGTGAGCTTGCCGAAGCCGTTCTGCGATGCGGTCAGAATGAAGCCCTGGTCCACCACGATCAGCGCATTGACGCGTTGCTCTTCCGTCAATTTGACCCCGCGCACGCCTGCCGCCTCGCGGCCCATGGGACGGACCTCCTCTTCCAGAAAGCGAATCGCCTTGCCGGCCGTCGTGAACAGTAATATGTCCCTGGTGCCGTCAGTGATTGCGACGCCCACCAACTTATCGCCGGGATCGAGGGCAACCGCGATGATGCCGCTGGCGCGCGGCCGCGAGAACAGCGCCAGCGAGGTCTTTTTGACGGTGCCGAAGGCGGTCGCCATGAAAACGAACTTGCCCTCTTCGAATTCCTTGATCGACAGCATGGCGCTGATGCGCTCGCCCTCTTGCAGCGGCAGCAAGTTCACGATGGGCTTGCCGCGCGAGCCACGGCTGGCCTGCGGCAGTTGGTAGACCTTTAGCCAGTACAACTTGCCTCGATCGGAAAAGCACAGCAGCGTGTCGTGCGTATTCGCCACGAACAGCTTATCGACAAAATCTTCGTCCTTGACGCTGGTGGCAGCCTTGCCGCGCCCGCCGCGACGTTGCGCCTGGTAGTCGGATACCGGTTGTGCCTTGGCGTAGCCGCCATGCGACAAAGTGACGACCACATCTTCCGGCGAGATCAAATCCTCCGTGGTGAGGTCTTCATGATTGACGAGAATTTCCGTCCGACGTTTGTCGCCGAAGGTTTCGCGGATGTACTCGAGCTCCCCGCGTATCACCTGCAGCAAACGCTCCGGCCGCGCCAGAATGTCGTTCAAGTCGCGAATCTGCGCCAGCAATTCCTGAAACTCGGCAATGATCTTGTCCTGCTCGAGTCCCGTGAGACGGTTAAGCCGCATCTCCAGAATCGCCTGCGCCTGGATTTCCGTCAGCCGGTAGCCGCCCTCGACGATGCCGAATGCGCCGACCTCGCCTTCCGGCCGGGTGCTGATGGCGCCGGCACGGGCCAGCATTTCCGGCACGGCGCCCGAATTCCACGCGCGCGCCATCAAGGCTATTTTTGCTTCGGCAGGCGACGGCGACGCTTTGATCGCAGCGATGATCTCGTCGATGTTGGCGAGTGCAATCGCTAGGCCTTCCAGGATATGGCCGCGCTCGCGCGCCTTGCGCAACTCATACATGGTGCGTCGCGTGACGACTTCGCGCCGATGGCGCAGGAATGCATCGAGCATTTCCTTCAGGCTCAGCAGGCGCGGCTGGCCATCGACCAACGCCACCATGTTAATGCCGAACACCTTCGCCATTTCGGTCTGCGCGAACAGGTTGTTGAGCAATATCTCGGGAACTTCATTGCGCTTCAATTCGATGACGACGCGCATCCCATCCTTGTCGGATTCATCGCGCAAGCCGTCCGACGCGATGCCGTCGATGAGCTTGTCGCGCACCAAATCCGCGATCCTTTCGATCAGCCGCGCCTTGTTGACCTGGTACGGCAGCTCCGTGATGATGATCGCCTGACGATCGCCCTTGCCGACGTCCTCGCAATGGGTGCGTGCGCGCATGTGCACGCGGCCACGCCCGGTCTTGTAGGCAGTGACGATCTCCTGGGTGCCGTTGATGAACCCCGCAGTCGGAAAATCCGGCCCAGGAACGATCTGCAGCAATTCCGCCAGGGTCAACTCCGGGTTTTCGATCAGCGCAATGCAAGCCGTGATGATTTCGGTCAAATTGTGCGGTGGAATATTGGTCGCCATGCCCACGGCAATGCCCGACGATCCATTGATCAACAGATTCGGGATGCGCGCGGGCAGCACCGCCGGCTCGCTCTCGGACTCATCGTAATTCGGGTTGAAATCGACAGTTTCCTTGTCGATGTCCGCCAGTAGCTCACCGGCCAACCGCGACATGCGCACTTCCGTATAGCGCATCGCCGCCGGCGGATCGCCGTCCACCGAGCCGAAATTCCCCTGGCCGTCGACCAGCATGTAGCGCATCGAGAATTCTTGCGCCATGCGCACGATGGCGTCGTACACCGACGCATCCCCGTGCGGATGGTATTTGCCGATTACATCGCCTACAACGCGCGCGGATTTCTTGTAGGCCTTGTTCCAGTCATTGCTCAATTCGCGCATGGCATATAGCACGCGCCGATGCACGGGTTTTAAGCCGTCGCGAACGTCGGGCAAAGCCCTCCCTACGATGACGCTCATTGCGTAATCGAGGTAGGATTTGCGCATCTCGTCTTCGAGATTTACGGGCAATATTTCGCGAGCGATCTCGGCCATTTGCGAGAGTCCGGTGCAGCCTTCG
>JAYTXS010000387.1:0-2879 GCA_043742845.1 Gammaproteobacteria bacterium | reverse complement strand
CGCCGGCTGGCGGCGGCCAAGGAACTGAAGCGTATCGCGAGCCTCGCGATTCCGCCGGCCTATCGGGACGTGTGGATCTCCGTGCAGCCGCGCGGCCATCTACAGGCGACCGGACGGGACGCGCGAGGGCGCAAACAGTATCGTTACCACGCGGAGTGGCGGCAGGTGCGTGACAGCGCGAAATTCGACCGCATGGTGGCGTTCGGCGAGGCGCTGCCCAAGCTACGGCGTAAGCTCAAGCGCGACATGAGCTTGCCCGGGCTGCCGCGCGAAAAGGTATTGGCGGTGGTCGTCGGAATTCTCGACGCCACACGGGTGCGCATCGGCAATACCGAATACGCCCGCGACAACAAGAGCTTTGGACTGACCACGCTGCGCAATCGCCACGTCAGCTTCATCCGTGACGGGCGGGCGATCTTGAATTTTCGGGGCAAGGGTGGCGTGCAGCACGAAGTTCATATCGACGACAAGCACATCGTACAAATCGTGCGGCACTGCCAGGAAATTCCCGGTCAGCACTTATTTCAGTATGTCAGTGACGATGGCCAGCGTTGCCCCATCGACTCCGGTCAAGTCAATGATTATCTGCGCGAAGCGATGGGCGATGACTTCACTGCCAAGGATTTCCGCACCTGGGGCGCAACGCTGCATGCCATCACCTTGCTCGCGCGCACGGTGCTGCCGGACAACGGCAGCGAACGGGCGCTGAAAATAGAAATCGCCGATGTCGTAAAACAAGTCGCGGCAAAACTGCGCAACACGCCCGCGGTGTGCCGTAAGTCCTACATCAATCCGGCAGTCTTCGATTCGTGGCGCTCTGGACTCATCCACAAGGTATTCAACGGCAGTTTGAGTCTCGCCGCCCCTCGCAAGGCAGAAACCTTGGTATTGGAGTTTCTGCGCCGCGAAGCCGAGGCGCCTGAAAGCCGGTGAGCGGGGTCATGCGGACCGGAGGATATGCCTTCGGGATATGAGCCGCTGATCAGGCCAATCCCCCGGGAGGGTATACTTGGGTGTTTGAGCGGGGCGAGCTGGAAGGGTTGGGACTTATGAGCCGAATATTCGACCGACCGGACTCGACCCAGCGCCGATCAAAGGCTGAAGGATAGTCTTATGATGACTGAAGATCAGCGCCAGCAGGCCATCGACAGCCTGGTTCAGGCACACCGCACGAAAAAGCCTTGTGTGCAGCTATCCACCACATTCCCCTCCATCGAGATTGCGGATTCTTACGCGATCTCCTCTGCGATGGCCGATCTTAAAATCGCGAGTGGTTCAAGGCTCATCGGCCACAAGATTGGATTGACCTCCAAGGCGATGCAGGCCTCCTCTCAGATCGACGAGCCGGATTACGGACATTTGTTCGATGACATGTTGATCCAGGACGGGGCTAAAGTGCGGCACGCAGATTTTTGCGTGCCCCGGGTGGAGCCCGAACTGACTTTTGTTCTCAAGGAGCCGTTGAAGGGACCTAATGTCGGCCTGATCGATGTGCTGCGTGCCACCGATTATATCGTGCCGTCCATCGAAATCATCGATGCCCGCGTGCAAAACCCGCGTAAGATTTTCGATACCGTTGCCGATAACGGCGCGGCCGCGGGTTTGGTGCTGGGCGGGCGCCCGGTACGCCCCCAGGACGTTGACTTGCGATGGGTGGGCGTTCTGTTTTATCGAAACGGGCAAATCGAGGAGACCGGACTTTCCGCCGGCGTGCTGGGCCACCCGGCGATGGCAATTGCGTGGCTGGCTAATAAGCTTGCGCCTTTCAATGTAACGCTGGAGCCTGGCCATATGATGCTCTCGGGATCGTTTACCCGGCCGGTTTGGGCGCAAAAAGGCGATACTTTGCATGCCGATTTTGGTCCGCTCGGCAGCGTTGCCGTACAGATGGTGTGACACCGTGCCGTTGCCGCATAACACATTTAAGACCGCACTGCGCGAGGGCCGCCGGCAACTCGGTATCTGGAGCACCTTTTGCAGTCCTATCATTGCGGAGATCTTAGGAAAATCCGGATTCGATTGGATTCTGTTCGATTCGGAGCATTCGCCGGTCGAAATCGCCGGTCTGTTACCGCTGCTACAAGCGGCCGCTAGCGGGCCGGCTGCGTGCGTCGTTCGGCCGGCATGGAATGATCCGGTGCTCATCAAGCGCATTTTGGATATCGGGGCTCAGTCCGTATTGCTGCCCTTCGTGCAAACCGCGGCGGAGGCGCAGCGTGCCGTGCAGAGCTGCCGCTATCCCCCCGATGGACGACGCGGCGTTTCAGGAACGACGCGCGCCAGCGATTTCGGGCGGACCGGCAATTATTTGAAAGATGCGGCCGAGCAGATCTGCGTTCTGGTGCAGGTAGAGACCGCAGAGGCGCTCGGGCAGGTCGAGCAGATCGCGGGCGTGTCAGGCATAGACGGTGTCTTTATCGGGCCCTCGGACCTGTCGGCTTCCATGGGACATCTCGGCAACCCCGGACATGCCGACGTCCAGGCTGCTATCAAGTCGGGAGTCGGACCCATACGGGCCGCCGGGAAGGCAGCGGGCATTCTCGCTACGTCAATTCCCGACGCCAGGCGCTATCTCGACTGGGGCTATCAGTTCGTCGCCTGCGATGTCGATGTGCGAATCTTCGTGCAAGGCCTCAATGCTTTGCGAACTGAAATGAACAAATAGAGCGCTGCCCGAGCGTAGAGTCGGCGCGCTACACCTCGTTCGCGTCGTCCTCGGGATAAGCTAGTTCGTCCTCGGCATCGATCTCGAGTTCCTCGGGATTCTCGGTGGGCAGTGTCCTCTCTTCGGTTTGCCGAAGTCTGTCGGCGGATGGCCTAGATAGGCCAGAATTGGCGCAGCACTGGGGGTGGCGCGCGGCATGCGCCCTGGTGGGCCT
>JAYTXS010000386.1:0-1917 GCA_043742845.1 Gammaproteobacteria bacterium | reverse complement strand
AATGAGTACTTTCGTTTGTCATCCCGAACGGGGAGGTCCTCATCCCGTGATCGTCTTTTTCATGGATGCGCCCGGCATACGTGAAGAGCTCCGGGATATGGCACGCCGCTTGGCGACGGTAGGCTACTTCGTGATGCTCCCGAATCTTTACTACCGCTCGAACGTCGAGGAACTCGGATCCTGCATAGGCGAAGTGAACGCGGCCACCCGCCAAAAAGCGCTGGCACTGATGGATACCATCAACATTCCCATGGTCATGCAGGACTTGGACGCACTCATGGCCTTTGCAGCCAAAGACCACGCGGCATCGCAGGGCGCGATGGGATGCGTTGGGTATTGCATGAGCGGTCGTTACGCCATCAATGCAGCGGTACGCCACCCCGCCAGGGTGCGCGGCGCGGCATCGATTTACGGCACTGTCTTGGTGACCGATCAGCCAGACAGTCCGCACCTGGCCATGCAACGCACCGATGCACGGCTGTATTTCGGCTGCGCCGAACACGACAGCTATGCGCCTAAAGAGATGATCGACAGGTTGCGCTGCGAACTAGAAGCCAACGGCGGCAATGCCGAAGTCGAGATCTACCCCGGCGCCTCCCATGGATTCGCCTTTGCGCAGCGTCCGGTTTACGACAAATCCTCGGCGGAACGGCATTGGGAGCGATTGTTCCAATTGTTCGGCTCCACATTGGCCTGAACCCCACATGCTCTCCATCACTCATCTTCGAAAGCGTTTCGGTGAACGGGTCGCGGTGGACGATGTGTCATTTGAGGTCCGCAGCGGCGAAACCGTCGGCCTGCTGGGACCCAACGGCGCAGGCAAGACGACGACCTTGTCGATGATGAGCGGTATATCGAAGCCGGATGGCGGTTCGGTGTCGTTTCAGGGGCAGCGGATTCACCAGGATGCGAATGCTTTGAAAAGGCGGGTAGGACTGGTGCCGCAGGACCTAGCGTTATACGAGGAATTATCCGCCTGGGCGAATCTGGAACTGTTCGGCGGCTTGTACGGATTGTCTGGCGCGGCGCTCGCTACGCGGGCGCAAGAGGCGCTAAGCCTGGTGGGCCTCGACAATCGCCGGCGCGACCGCGTGAAAGAGTTCAGCGGGGGAATGAAACGAAGGCTGAATATTGCGGCCGCGCGGCAAGACGTTAGTCTATACGACACACTACATGGAAGAAGCGGAGCGCCTGTGCGATCGAATCGTCATCATCGACCATGGCAAGGTGGTTGCCGACGACACGGTGCGCGGGCTGTATCGGCGGCTGCCGGCCTCGACGAGCGTGGCGCTGGACCTCGAGCCTCCCGCCGATGAGAACTTGCTGGCCGGGCTCGCCGCGATGCCGGGAATTTCCGCGGTACAGGCAACCGCGGGCGGAGTGCGTTTCGACACAGTCGATTTTGGCGCACAGCTGGCCCTTGCTTTGGAGCACATCGCAGGCCAAGGCGCGCGCGTGACGTCCGTCAAGACCGGAAAGAGCAGCCTCGAGGATGTGTTCATCACCTTAACCGGACATGCACTACGCGATGGACCCCTGGCGGACCCGCCTTGAACTTCCTCGCCATCCGAGCGTTGATCCGCAACGACCTGCGCATCTATACGACCGATCGCCGCGCAATGATCATCGTCGATGAGGACCAGAGCGAAGTCTCGCGTGCGATTTCCGCGGGCCTCGCGCAGGAGCCGCTGGTATCGGTGCAAGTCCTAGATCGATCGCAAGCCGAGCAGCGGGTTCGGACCGGCAACGCGCAGGTCGTCGCCGTCATACCAAAATATTTCGGCGCCGCAGCAACGCTGGCATTTCTGAGCGGCGAGATGAAGCCGCAGGTCGAGTTCATTACCGATCCCAGCCAGTCCATGAGCAGACCCGTGGTTGAGGGCCTGTTCGCTCAACGCAGCATGCGGGAGATCAGCA
>JAYTXS010000385.1:0-3732 GCA_043742845.1 Gammaproteobacteria bacterium | reverse complement strand
CGCAAGCGCCTGGAATGGTTCCTGAGCCACCGCCCCGACTTGGCCAGCCTGGTGTCGCATTGGGAATCGCCCGGGCGCGGCCAGCGCCGGTTACTCTCGCTGCTGCGCGGTCATCGCATGAAGAAGCTGCTGAAACGCATGCTGGATGAGACCGAATTCCTCTCCGACTACGGTATCCGCGCCCTGTCGCGCGCACACTTGGCGCACCCCTTCGTGCTCAAAGTCGGCAACGTCGATCAATCGGTGCATTACTCGCCCGCCGAATCCGAATCTCGGCAATTCGGCGGCAATTCCAATTGGCGCGGCCCCATTTGGTTTCCCGTCAATTACCTCATCGTCGAGTCGCTGCAGAAATTTCATCACTACTACGGCAATGACTTCAAAGTGGAATGCCCCACGGGTTCGGGAAAGTATATGACCCTTGACGAGGTGGCCACCGAGCTGTCGCATCGCCTGTCGAGAATTTTCTTGAAGGACGCCAAGGGCGAGCGCGCCGTGCTACGGCACCAGCCCCAGTTGCAGTCGGATCCGAATTACCAGGATTGCATCCCCTTCTACGAGTTTTTTCACGGCGACACCGGCCGCGGGGCGGGTGCCTCGCATCAGTCGGGATGGACCTCGCTGATCGCAAAACTGCTCATGCCTCGCGCTCACGAGTAGCTTCGCGTTATCTCCCGCGCGCGCCCCCGATGGCGCTAGGCTAGCGCTGCGCCGGTATCGAGCGCCAACTTAAACGACGGGAGATCAAAGGTGAGAACGACAAGAACCATCGCTGCGGCAGCTTTCGCATTTGGCACGCTCACGTTGATGGGGATCGGTGTGGTGCACGCGCAGGAGATGCCCAAGACCGTGGCGGAAGCTCTGGTGATGGAACAGGCCGACCGCCTGCCCCTCACCGATTTTTATTCCACCCCGAAGAATCTGACTTCAACCAAGGCCGGCGATCTACTGCGCAAGGAGAGTTTCAGCGGGTACTCGTTGCCGAAAGGCGCGACCGCGGTGCGCATTCTTTATCATTCCCTAGATGCCACCGGGCGCGATGTAGCGACCTCGGGAGTCGTGCTGATTCCCGCAGGAACACCGCCGGCGCAGGGTTGGCCCGTCATCGCTTGGGCACATGGCACTAGCGGCGTCGCGCGGCTCTGCGCGCCTTCCGCCATGAAAGACGTGTACTACGGGGCCGAAGGGTTGATGCCCATGGTGGCCGCCGGATTCGCCGTCGTGGCTACCGATTACCATGGCCTCGGCACCGAAGGCCTGCATCAATACGTCAACAAAGTCGCGCAGGCGCACGATGTGGTGTATTCGATTCCGGCGGCGCATGCGGCCGTGCCCAATCTGAACCCGAAATGGGTGGTGGACGGGCATTCCCAGGGCGGTCTCGCGGCCTGGGGCGTGGCCGAAGCACAGCACGACCTCAAGGACCCCAACTATCTCGGCGCGGTCTCGGTGGCGGGAGTCGCGCGAGAGGGGGATTTCTTCAACCACCTGGGCAATACCCCCGGCGTCGGCTTTTATCTCGCCTTCATGGCCGCGGGAATCCACGCGCGGTATCCGGAGTTTCACCCGCGCGATCTAGTGTCGGATGCCGTGCTCGAACACTATACGGACGTCACCACCCAGGGCTGTTTCTACTACGGGTATGCAACTTACGCCGCGCTGCCCAGCGGCACATTGTTGCGTCCGGGCTGGGAAAAGATCCCTCAGATCCATCAATTCTTTGAAGGCAATGCGCAGGGCAACACCCCCATAGCCGGCGCGATGTTGGTGATCGCCGGCGAGGCGGATCAAACCGTACCCATCGACGCCGTGCGCGCCGCGGTCAAGCTCATGTGCGCCAACAAGCAGCCGGTGAGGTTCCACAGCTATCCCGGTCTCGATCACGATCCGACCATGGAAACGTCGACGCCGGAACAGCTCGAGTGGATCAGAGACCGATTTGCGGGTAAGCCCGCGTCGTCTAATTGCGCTGGCAACACGGCCACCTCGGGCAAATCGGGCTGAAATTGAGTCGGCGCCAAGCGCAATACCAAACGCAGGTATACTTGCGTTTGGTCATACTATATGCAACCCATGCTTGCATGTGGTCGCGCCCCTTTTGGACCGAAAGACTAGAACAAGAATGGAAGACCCACTCAGTCGTCTGGTTTCCAGGGGTTCGCCGCGCCGGGAAAACCACACTTTGCCGTTCTCTTAGCGAGGTCGAATACTTCGACTGCGAACTTCCTCGACAGCGAAGATCGATGCAGACCACTATCCAACTGTGCGGATTATTGCGACTGGTTCATCGACGTTGGGTGCTACGCGAAAATTCCGGGATTCGTTGACTGGCCGCAAAGCAGAGGTCTGGCTGACCCCTGCGATGAGTGAAGATCTGGACTCGCTCCATATCAAGAGTTTGGAACAACGGCTCTACCGCGGTGGGCTGCCGCCGTTTCTATTGGACAACACGCCGAACGAAAATGATTTTCAAGAATGGATGGATGCCTATTGGGCAAAGGATATCCAAGAGCTATTTCGATTGGAAAGACGGCAATCCTTCCTGCGCTTCGTCGAGTTGTTGCTGACCTCCAGTGGCGGCATCTTCGAAGCAACTCGTTACGCGCGCGCCAGCGAAGTCAGTCGTCCGACTATTACGAACTATTTGTCGGTCCTCGAAACAACGTACGTCGCGCACGTGATTAGACCCTATAGCACCGGCAAGGTCGCGGAAATCGTCGCTGCGCCGAAGGTCTACGGCTTCGACACCGGCTTTGTCTGCTACTTTCGAGGTTGGCACACACCCCGTCCCGACGATCTCGGTTTGCTCTGGGAACACTATGTTCTCAACGAGATGCATGCACGCCTGCAAACCCGCCGCATCCAATATTGGCGCGACAAACAGGGTCACGAGGTCGATTTTGTCTTGGCGCGGCGCGGAGCCCCTCCCGTCGCTGTCGAATGCACGTGGTCGGCGCGCGATTTCGATCCAAAGCCACTCAAAGTATTCGCAACCCGCTACCCCAAAGCACAGCATTTCGTGGTCGCGAGCGACGTGGAGCGCGCCTACGCAAAACGTTTCGACACGCTGAACGTCACTTTCACCGGGCTCGACGGATTGGTCGATCGGTTAGCGAAACTCACTTAGCGGAAAGAAAAGCGGGGCAAGGTCGATCCATTCGACTAGCCCTTGTGCTCTGACTTCCACTTCTCGACGGCGGCCAGGGTATTGCCGACATGCTTATCAGGATCCAATGCCGTGTATTCATAAATGATCTTGCCGGTGGGCGCGATCACATAGGACGTACGATTGGCGTACTCGGGCTTGACCGCCAGCACGGCGTCATAGGCTTTAGTGATGCTTTGGTCGGCGTCCGACGCCACCGCAAACTTGTTGCGGCACTCGCTCACCGAGAACTTATTGAGCGTGTCGATGGGATCGTGCGACACGCCGATCACGGTGGCACCCAGGGCCTTGAATTTGTCGGTGGCCTCCGCAAACTCGTGCGCCTCGACGGTGCAACCCGGCGTGAACGCCGCGGGGTAGAAGTACAGCACCACCGGCCCGCTTTTCAGCGCATCAGCCAGGGAAAACTTGAACGGCTTGCCGGCCAGAGTGGCTTGAGTGGTGAAATCCGGGGCTTGCGCACCGGTCTTCAACGCCGCATATAGCGGCGCGGCAAGCACCGCACTGCCTAGGGCGAGAATCATTAAACGCTTCATGTTTCGGGTCCTTTGGATCTAAATGGCAGA
>JAYTXS010000384.1:0-7679 GCA_043742845.1 Gammaproteobacteria bacterium | reverse complement strand
GGGCCGGGAATGGCTTCGTATGGCGCATGCGCCGACAACATCGGGATGCCAAGTGCCGCGCAATCAGCCACCGCGGTATCGCTGTCAGGCGAAGCGCGCAGATCGACGATCGCGGCTACTACCACGCCCTTCGCGTGCAGTTCAAGGCAGGCCACATACGCTTCCAGGTTGGCGGCGAGCATCAACACTCGGCGACCGGGGGCGACGCCGTGGCGCCTAAGCAGTCGTACTGCCCCGGCCGCCAACATCACCCCGGGGAGGTCGTTGTTGCGAAATACGGCCGGCTGACCGATCACTCCCGTGGCAAACACCACCGCCCCTGCGCGCATCTTGACCATGTGCGCCAGCTGCGCCAGAGCGACCCAGTGATCGGCGTAATAGCCGGCGGCCACCGTCCCCGGGTACAGGGTGATGGCGGCACAGTCATGCACCGCCCGAACCAGTGATGGCGGCGCGTCATTGCCCGAGAGCCGCAATGACTCGTCGATCAGGGCCACCCGAGCGCCGCTCTCTCCCGCAGCGAGGGCTGCCGACAAGCCGCTTGGGCCGGCGCCGACCACCAGCACGTCGCAGAAGCCGTAGCGCTTGGGAGTTGTCTGCCGGAGGGCGCCCAGCGTCACTTCGCCAAGACCGGTGAGCGCGCGGAACATGCGCTCCCAGCGCGGAAACAGTCGCTTGGAATGAAATGCCTTGTAGTAAAAGCCCACCGGCAAAAGGCGCGCGAAGCGATCCAACACACGCGCTTTGTCGCCGGTGAGCCCGCCGAAGGTATTGAGCGCCGTAACGCGCATGCTCTCGCGCAGCAAAGTCACGTCGCCCCGCACATTCGGCACGCCATCTACCTGGAACAAAGTGTTGCTGTCGTGATTGGCGAACGACAGGATGCTGCGCGGCCTGTGATACTTGAAGCTGCGAGCCAAATACGGCACGCCGGCCGCCGCGAGCGCCGAGGAAATCGTGTCCCCTGCAAAGCCCTGGTATTCAAGGCCCTCGAAGGTGAAGCGCAGAGGGATCGTGCGGTCAATCCATTCACCGGCCTGAGCGTGGGTGCGGTACATCATGAGGCGGCGGGCAAGCCGTGCCGCACCGCCTCGGCCGGATACGTGGCAAGCACCTCATCACGGGCCGTGTCGCGCAAGACGACAAACCAGAAGCCGGAGGCGATATGGCACCACCACTCGTACTTGACCCCAGGCGACCCGGAGCGATTGAAAACGTAGTTGCTCCACTCGACATCGCTACAGGTGTCGGGGTCTGGCATAGGGCGAACCTCTCCGCCGTACGCGAACTCCGACACCGGACGCGCACCGTTCAAGGGGCACACCAAAACCTTCATCAGTGGCCCACCGAGGCAGCGCCCTTTTCGCCCGTGAGGCGGTAGCGCGCAAACCGATCGAAGGTGAAGCCCTCGATCAGCGGATGGTTGCGGCCCGTCGCCACGGTGTGGCTCATGGTCTTGCCGCACACCGGCGTCGCCTTGAAACCCCAAGTACCCCATCCCGCGTCGAGAAAGAAACCCTCGACTGGCGTGAGGCCCATGATGGGGGCGAAATCAGGCGTCATGTCGGCCAGACCCGCCCATTGACGATTGACCTTCACCTCACTCAGGAAGGGGAACATATCGAGCATATGCGACGCCAAGCCTTCGACGAAATCCAAGGTCGGCCGCGTGGCGTGCAATTCATACGGATCGAGCGACGCACCCATGACGAGTTCGCCGCGGGCGGTCTGCGACACATAGACGTGCAGCGAGCCCGAGACAATGATGGGATCGAGCCAGGGCTTCACCGGCTCGGACACCATGGCCTGCAGCGGATGCACGTAGATCGGCGTATGCAGATCCAGCATGTCGAGAATTCTGGGCGTGAATCCGGCAACAGCGCACAGCACCTTCGAAGTTGCGATGTGTCCGCGGTTGGTATCGACTCCCGTCACGCGTCCGCCCTGCAGGCGAATCCCGGTGACCTCGGTCTGCTGGTGAATCTCAACACCGCGTCGGTCGGCGCCGCGGCCGTAACCCCAGGCCACGGCGTCGTGGCGCGCAATCGCGCCCGGCTCATGGAATAAGGCTCCAAGAATCGGCGCATGTCCGCCGCAGGTCATGTCGATCGATGGGATTGCGCGCTTCACGAAAGCCGCATCCACGGCTTCCGAGCGCACTCCGTAGTGTTTGTTGACTTCCGCCCGCCAGCGCATGGTGCGCATGGCCGCGTCGGTGTGCGCGAGCGTGTAGTGGCCGCGGGTCGAATAGAACAAATTCAAATCAAAGTCCGAGGCGAGATCCTGCCATAGGCGCACGCTCTCGTCGTAGAACTTCACTCCCTCTGGAGTGAGGTAGTTCGAGCGGATGATGGTGGTGTTGCGGCCGGTGTTGCCGCCGCCGATATATCCCTTCTCGAGCACCGCCACGTTGCGAATGCCATGATCCCGGGCCAAGTAATAGGCGGCCGCAAGGCCATGTCCGCCCGCCCCGATAATGACCACGTCATACCCCGACTTTAGCGACTCGTGCCGCGTAAACATGCGCGGTTCGGGATGTTTGCGCGAGACACCAAAACGAAGTAAGCGGTAAGGCATGGAGATTTAGGAGCCGTGCAATTCGCGGGAGCGACGCTGGTTTTGCGGCGGTATTACCATGGGCGAATATAAGCACGAAATTTAACTGTGGAGCAAATCATTTGCGTATTGCGCAATGCCGGGCACCCCCGCAGTCGCCCTAATGTGACAGGATGCAACATTCGGGTTCTGGTTTTCGACAAGGATGTTACGCATGCTATTTACACAAGCAAAAAGGACTCTCATTGCCCTGATTCCGGCGGCGGCGCTCGCAGCCTGTGGGGGCGGCGGAGGGGGCGGCGCCACCCTAGCGCCCAGCAGCGGATCCGGCTCCGCCCCCCCGCCCGCGCCCAAATGGGTTCAGGGGCAGTTTTCCGCGGCCTCGAGTTTCTCCGCCATGTGCGTCACCCCGCGAACCGGCGTCGATCCGATCACCCAGCAAACTTATCCGGACAGTGCCGGCACGGCACTCGATGAGAAGAATTGGCTGAGGTCGTGGACCAACGAACTGTATTTGTGGTTCGACGAAGTCACGGATCAAGACCCGTCGGGTTTTGCCACCGACAGCGCTTATTTCGATGTGCTGAAGACCAGCGCCTCTACGCCTTCCGGCAAAGACAAGGATCGATTCCACTTCACCTACCCGACTGCGACCTGGGAGTCCCTATCGCAGAGCGGTGTGCAAGCAGGCTACGGGGCGAATTTCCTGATCCTCGCCTCCACACCGCCGCGCACTGTGGTTGTGGCTTATACCGAGCCCGGTTCTCCGGCGGCAACGGCGCCCGCCGGACTGTCCCGCGGTGCGCAGATCCTCACCATCGATGGCGTCGACTTGGTGAACGCCGACGATCAGGCAAGCATCGACACACTCAATGCCGGCCTGAGCCCGCAAACCGTGGGGGAAACCCACACGTTTTCCGTCATGGATTTGGGGGCGTCAGTTGCACGCTCGGTGACACTGGTGTCTGCCAACGTCACAGAAACACCCGTGCAGAACGTCACGACCATTCCGACCGCAAATGGCCTGGTCGGCTATATGCTGTTCAATGATCATGTCGCGACCGCCGAGAGTGAGCTGGTGGCGGCGTTCAATCAATTGAAAAGTGCAGGAGTCAACGATCTAGTGCTCGACATCCGCTACAACGGCGGGGGTTATCTCGACATCGCCAGCGAAGTCGCCTACATGATCGCCGGCCCAGCACCAACCACCGGCCAAACCTTCGAATTGGACCAATTCAACAGTAAGAATCCGACCACCAATCCTATAACGCAGAGCGCAATAGCCCCAGTCGGCTTTCACTCGACGACTCAAGGGTTTTCACTCAGCGCAGGCCAGACGCTGCCTTCGTTGAATTTGCCGCGAGTCTACATTCTGACGACGGCCAGCACGTGTTCCGCCAGCGAATCCATTATCAACAGCCTGCAGGGCGTCAATATTCAGGTCATCGAGATCGGCGTGACCACCTGCGGTAAACCCTATGGGTTCTATCCCGCCGATAACTGCGGTGTTACTTATTTTTCGATTGAATTCAAAGGGGTCAACGCCAAGAGTTTTGGCGACTATCCGGACGGTTTCACGCCGCAGAACACCGCGGCGACCGAAGGAGTCCTGCTGCCAGGATGCTCAGTAGCGGACGATTTCGAACATGCTCTCGGCGACCCCGCCGAAGGGCTGCTCGCCTCCGCGCTTGGATACCGCTCGAGCGGGGCCTGCCCCGTTCCGCCCAGCGGCGTTGAGCCAGTTTCCCCTCTGCGGGCGGGAGGTCACGCATCGGCCAACGGCCTTGTGATCAAACCGTTTTGGAGACAAAACAGGCTTTATCGAAGGCCCGCGCCTCGCTAAGGGGTCCGCCGCACCGCCCAGGTGCCGCGGTATCACTTTTGCTCCGAACAGCAATGTGGATTAAAATGTGGACAATTATCCACATCAAGTTGGCGTACGTGAAGACCATACAAATGACCATCGATTCACGCCTCCTCAAGGCCGTCGACAAGTTGACTCGCGTGCGCAAAACCACCCGCTCAGCTTTGATCCGCAACGCACTTGAAGCGGAACTGCGCCGCGAACAGGTCAATGCACTAGAGGCTCGCCACGCGGACGGCTACGCGAAGCTGCCCACCCTCCCCGGCGAATTCGACGCGTGGATTCACGAACAGGAATGGGCTACGTGATGAAGCGCGGAGATGTCTGCTGGTATACATTTCCCTCACCCAATAAGCGACGCCCCGTGCTCATCCTGACCCGCGACTCAGCAATCACCGTACTTAATAGCGTGACTGTCGCCCCCATCACCTCAACCATTCGCAGCATTCCCACGGAAATAGTGCTTACGACAAACGACGGCCTGCCGGACACTTGTGCCGCCAACTTCGACAATATTCAAACGGTTCTCAAGGCCAACATCAGCGCGCCAATTGCGCATTTATCGTCATCGAAAATGAAGGCGGCGGCCGGCGCAATCAGTTTTGCCCTCGGAATTTTCCATTCCTAACTGCACTTTCGCTTAAGCTTTCGGCCGTCCCGCAGGAGAATTAGTTGCTCAGTCACCCATCGCTACCTCTTTCCCGCACACCCCGCATCCTGGCCATCCGGCTCGGAGCGGTGTTGGCGCTGACATTGCCGCTGATGCAAATCCCCGCGCGGGCCGCGGCCCCGGTGACTCCCGCCGACGTCGATACGGCGCGCTTGAGCCACGCAGACAAAGAACCGCAGAACTGGTTCACCGGCGGGCGCGACAAGGACGGGACCTATTACTCACCCTTAAGCAGCATCGACGCAAAGAACATCCAGCAATTGGGTTTTGCCTGGCAGTACGACTTGGGCAATCCCATGCGTGGCCAGGAGGCGACGCCCATCGTCATCGACGGCGTGATGTACACCTCGGGGACCTGGGGATATGTATATGCGGTGGATGCCGCGACGGGCAAGGAACTGTGGCGCTATGACCCGCAACCCGATTACTTCAGAGGCCGCCATCCCTGCTGCGACTTGGTCAATCGCGGCGTGGCCGTTTGGAAGGGCAAAGTGTATGTGGCATCGGTGGACGGTCGCCTGCATGCCCTCAACGCCGCCACCGGCAAGAAAATCTGGGAAGCCGACACCATTACCGATCATCAGGCGCCGTACTCCAGTTCGGGCGCGCCGCAAATCGCCGGCAATGTCGTCGTCATCGGCAATAGCGGAGCGGACATGGGCCACACGTCCGTGCGCGGCTATGTCTCGGCCTACGATTTGGAAACCGGCGTCTTCAAGTGGCGTTTCTATACCGTGCCGCCCGCGGTAGGCAAGACCTACGAGAACCCCGAATTGGCGCAAGCAGATAAGACTTGGGATTCGCATCGCAAGCCCGAGTACAACGGCGGCGGAACGGCCTGGGATGGATTCGCCTACGACGCCGCCTTGAACCTGGTGTACTTCGGCACGGCGAACGCGGCCCCCTACGATTTACGCGAACTGGGGCCGGCGAAACTCGACAGCCTGTTTACCGCCTCCATCATCGCCCTGGATGCCACGACCGGGCGCATGGCCTGGTACTACCAAACAACGCCACGCGACAGCTGGGACTACGATTCTGTGCAGAAGTTGATCCTGGCCGACATGTCCATCGACGGAGTCGATCGACCCGTCATCATGCAGGCCTGCAAGAACGGCTTCTTCTACGTCCTCGATCGGAAGAGCGGCAAACTGCTCTCGGCGAAGAATTTCAGCTACGTTAATTGGGCGTCCCATATCGACATGAAGACGGGTCGGCCGGTGGTCACCAAGGAAGCCGATTGGTATTCCTCGCCCAAGAACGTGTATCCATCCTGGGCCGGCGCGCACACCTGGAATCCCATGTCCTACAGCGCGCAGACGCACCTGGTGTACATCCCGGTCATCGACTTGTCCGCGATTTGGGTCGATATGCTCACGAGCGGCGGCAGGATGAAGTACCTGGATGGGTTCTTCACGGTACAGGGCATCTATCCCGACGATACTTACGATGCCGAAGCCTTGAAGGGCCTGTACGGCCCGCTGCCTGATTTGCACGCCCTCAAGGCGACGCGCAAGGTGGCTCTGGTGCGCGAACTGCTGCGCGCGTGGGATCCGGTAGCTCAGAAGATCGTTTGGGAACACGAAACCTCTTCCGGGATTCGCGGCTATGACGGCGGCGTGATGTCGACGGCCGGCAACCTGGTATTTCAGGGACGGGGCAGCGGCGAATTGTGGGTGTACGCCGCCGATACCGGCAAAACATTGAAGGTGATCAAGACGGGCAGCCACATCATGGCGGCGCCCTCGACTTACGCCGTCAACGGCGAACAGTTTGTCGCGGTGCAGGTGGGGTACGGTGGTACTGCAATTACAGTGGGTCCGATTCCGCCCAGCAGCGCCGCGCTCAAATACCAGAATACCAACCGCATCATCGCCTTCAAGTTGGGCGGCGGCGCGGTGCCGACTCCGGCGCCGCGGGTCGAGGAGCCGTTCGCGAAACCGCCGGCGCAAACTGCGTCCAAGACGCAGATCGACGCAGGCGAAATCAAGTTCATTGAGGAGTGTTCGCGCTGCCATGTGTTGGGACCTAGCACCACGCCCGACCTGCGCAAACTCAATGCCGGCCTGCACGCGGCCTTCAAGGACATCGTGTTGAAGGGTGTGCTTGCGCCCGCGGGTATGGAGCGCTTCGACGACATTTTGAGTGAGAAGGACGTGGACAACATCCACGCCTACCTGATCGACCAGAGCTGGGTCGCCTATCGGCAGCAGGAGGGCTCGGCCGCACACCCTTAAGGTGAGCGCGCGCGTCGCCCCATGTTGATCCGCTTCGCATCGACGGAAGATGCCGCGGCAATCGCGGGCTTGGTGCAACGCTACTGGGAATTCGAATCCATCGAAGGCTTCGACCCGCTGCGCGTCGCGGCTCTGCTTGCGCAGCTCATCTGCGAACCGCAACGCGGCGCATGCTGGGTGGCTGAAGCGAACGGGCGCTTATGCGGCTACCTGCTGGCGGTATACGTGTTCAGTCTCGAGCATGGCGGATTGATGGCGGAGATCGACGAAGTGTTCGTATCCGATGAGTTTCGATCCGCGGGCTTGGGCTCGTTGCTCGTGACGCGTGCCGAGCGCGACCTGGCGGAGCGCG
>JAYTXS010000383.1:0-1625 GCA_043742845.1 Gammaproteobacteria bacterium | reverse complement strand
GGAGGATCGCGGCGACGCAGAGCTTGCGGGCCGCGTCGCGCAGCGCTTCGGGTTGCGCATGATCAACAAGCGCTCGCTGCTCGCCGAATTGCGCGAGGTGCACGGGCCTGAGGAGATCGAGCGCATGGAGCGCGCCATCGCCATCACGCGGGCGGGTCATGAGGCCGTGGCCAAAGCCACGGTGCCCGGTGTGTCGGAGCGGGACGTGCAAACGCAGATGGAGTACGCCTTCTTCGCGGCGGGCGCCACGGGCCTGAGTTATTCCTCCATAGTCGGCGCGGGCCCCGATGGAGCCGTCCTGCATTGGGACAAGAACTCTCGATTGCTGAAGGACGGCGATCTGGTCGTGGTCGATGCCGCCGCCGAATATGGCCGCTATGCTGCGGATGTGACCCGTACCTATCCGGTGTCGGGACACTTCAACCCAGAGCAGGCCAAGGTGTACCGTGCGGTGTATCAGGCACAGGAAGATATTCTGGCCGCCATACATCCGGGTGTGACAATGGCGGAATTGCAGCACGTAGCGGAGGGCTCGCTGCGGCGCGCGGGGCACCTCAAGGATTTCATCCATGGATTCGGGCACTTCGTCGGACTCGACGTGCATGACGCCGGACTGTACGAGAAGCCGTTGCCGGTGGGTGCGATCTTCACCGTGGAACCGGGCGTGTATCTGCCCGACCAGGGCTTCGGCGTGCGCATCGAGGACGAGGTGTTGATCACGCCGAAGGGCTATCGTTTACTGACCACGGATTTCCCGCGCAAGCTCGAGGATGTGGAGGCGTGGGTGGCGAAGGCGAGGCGGTGATTGCCGAACTTACGGATCGGTCGGATCGCGCATATGCTTGAACAGTTCGCCGTTCGCTTCAATCTTGCCGATTGCGCAGAATACGAACACGGTAACCAGAACGCAGTGATCGTTGATCCAGACCATGGCAGGCCGGTGTCACGGTCAAATTGCACCCGCCGATGGGTCCATTGAAGGCCGGGCGTCATGGGTCGCATGTGATTCTTTTTGATCCAGCTAAGCTGTGCAGGTGACGGAGCGGATAGGTTTCGATAATCGTCCTGCTTGGCAGCGCCGTTGCGCGCCGACAATTCGGCCTCTTGCTCCCAGTCGATCTTCGGCTGTGGGGCTGGCTCAGCCGGCACCGCGACAAAAACGAAGGGACTCCTGTTGTTTCGCTTGAACAGGCGAACGAGAAGACAACTCACGCTTCGAACTGGTTCCGTCCATGGCATCGATGAGGTGGAGTGTTTGGGTGCCTGTGGTTGCGGCTCTGCTCGCGTTGATCGTGCTGGGCCTATGGCTGCGAGTTGACGGGACGCCGCCCGCTGTGCGGACCGCGTCGCCACAGCCGCTCAACTATCCGGTTTCGCACTGCCGCAGGATGCAACGCCGCTGGAGCGCTGGTGGCTGGCCGTTGAGACCATCGGCGTTGAGGCAGCCGTTGCCATGCCTCAGTACAGCGTCGCACTAAAGCATTGTTCCGCAGTTGCCGTGCAAGACCACGATGTGCAAAAGCAATGCGGCGATCTAGCGGAGGTTTTTGTGGCCAAGGGAACGAACCATCTCGACAGGATTCGACGCGAGTCACAACAGGACGCACCGCCGTAGTCTATGGTAG
>JAYTXS010000382.1:0-2282 GCA_043742845.1 Gammaproteobacteria bacterium | reverse complement strand
CTGCCAGCGACCTCAGTCGAGCGGCCGGATAGGAGGAATAGTACATTCTTGGAGAACCAACTCATGTGCCGTGGCTCGCACACCATGTGGGTACCCGGCAACTGCGGAAGGCGGTGGAAAAACGTTCGAACCGTCCTTGCGCTGAACTCCAAGCCCGGTGGGAGTTGAATCAATACCACCGCGAGCTTGGGCAGCAGCCCTTCGATTTCTGTAAAAAAACAGGTTTCCTCCAAGCGCGTGCCATGCAATCCGGACTCATGGGTGATCGAGCGAGGCATTTTCACCGCAAACCGAAAACGCGTCGGTGTCATGTCACGCCACTTTTCGTAAGTAACCCTGCGATGCGAGCGATAAAATGAGGAATTGATTTCGACGCAGTTGAAGCGCTGCGCGTAGTACGCCAAGTGAGATTGAGCGTCTGATCGCTTGCCACGCTGTGCGGGAGGGTTGCCCCCGTCACTTGCGCGCCGTCAGCTGTACATTCTAGTTGTGCGACTGCTGGAACAAGCGTGACAACGTGCCGGTGCGCTGATGAGGCCCTAAGAAGGTGACGACGATTTGCCGACGATCACCACACTTCTCACAACGCAATTTCTCCCGGATGCCTCGGACCGGAAAATCATCGCCCAGATGCGCGCGCAGTTTCGTCAACGAGAGCCGCGCGCTGTGGCGGCATTTGCGGCAATAGGCGCCGTAGTAGTACGAGTCATCGACATGAGCGAGGCAGGCGGTTTCCAGAATGGCGAAATCCATTGCCGCAGACTACCGCTGCAGGGTTGTGGAGCGCTTCTGTATAACTCATACAGCGTGGACGCCTCATGAGACCTGTATAGCGTAGCCATGCTGCGGGCATTTCGATCATTCATCATCACGGTGGCCGTCATCACGACGAGCCTCTTCACGGCGTTGTGCCGTCTATGCAGCGCCCTAATTCTTCGTAACGCCTTCATCCTTCAGCGCAGCAAGCTGCGACAGATCGACGCCGCGGACACCGGTCTTCAGATCATCGATTCCGGATGCCGAGCCGCTAAGCTTAACCACAAATCTCTGCGCGATGACTTCGCTGTATTCGCCGCGATTGCTCTGGCGGTCCCATTGCTCGTGAACGATTCGATCGCCGCTCTGGTACATCTTGTCGTAGCCATGATCGGTCTCGTGATCGGATTCGACACCAGCCCATCCCGCCAGGCCCAGCACACCCTTCGCTCCGCCGAGGTCAGTCACCTCAAGCACAACCGAATGACCGGCATCGTCCGAATAATTCGCTTTCGCGTTCGAGGTCTGCATGCCGAGCGCGCCATTGCGTTCGCTCGACAGGTCAGTGCGCTTCATGCCGCCGATCGCGTCCGGTATAAAAGATTTGAGCCGATCCGGCGCAAGTGCCTCGACTTTGCTGTCGCCACCTAGCGCGGCACCGATCATCGCTCCCGCCGCTGTGGCCTGTGCCTTGCTGTCGCCGGACTTCTGCGCCGCATCCATTTGCGCGCGCGCCGCCTCCGTATGCTTGCCAATCTCGGCCAGCTTGCCGAGCGGGCTATCCTTGTCGAAGGTCACGTCATCCGAGCCTGCGCCGCGGTTGTGGTGCTCGAATGCGGTACCACCCGTCATGGCGCCGAACCCGACCGTCGAGCTGACCAGGAAACCGATTACCCAGCTCAGGACAATCGCGATAATGATTGAGACTGCGGTATAGCCGGCCGACTTGTCCGGCGGACATTTCATCGTGCTCGGCAGCCCCAAATACAGGAGGTAGACACTGTAGCCTGCCCCGAACAGCACGATCAGAATGTAGATTCCCGGGACGATCATGCCGATGCTAGCGACCCAACTCGCCGTATAAGCGTAGGCCACGCTCTTTAGGGCCTGCACTTTATTCTTTTCCCCGCCGAAACTTGGCGCCAGTGCATCGACGATCAAGCTCATGAGAAAGACGCCGACCAAGGAGAGCACGTAGTGCAGAATCATGGCCGTGAGCCCTGCGCCCAATCCCACCCGAAAGGTGCCGGCAAAGGGTATACCGACACCGATAACAACGGTCTTCAGAAATCCCATGATGACCGGAATCGCTGCCAGGATGACGATGTATTTCGTGAACAGCGATCCTACGCTGTCGGGCTCAAGGGCAATGACGAGCCACTCCGCTTTCGGCTTGGTCAGAATTGCCACGACGCGGTCGATCAGACTCTTTGAGCTCATGGTGTCATCCCTCTTTTGTTTCAGGATCATACACGCGGGCCACTCGCAGAGCTATTGCGCCGCCCTCCTCGCTTCGCTGGACCGTG
>JAYTXS010000381.1:0-16035 GCA_043742845.1 Gammaproteobacteria bacterium | reverse complement strand
TTGCGCAGCGACGGCACTTTGAATTGGCCGCAGACACCAGACAGGTTCAAGGTACCGTTATCGCGCAGCGGCCCGCATATTCCTAGGTCATAGTAGGCCTGCACGCCGTCGCTGCTATTCACCGGCGTGTACACCGGTGCGGTTGCGGTGCTGTTTTGAGGGATCAATGCGTTGCGCGGCACTCCCAGATTATCGAAACTGAAATCCGTGAACAACGGTGGCGTTTTTCCATCAGCCGATGTACTCGGATGGCAGGCGGCGCAGTTACCCTTGGTGGGATCGTTGAACAGGTTTAGTCCGCGTAGCTCCTGAGCCGTTAGCGTAGCTTGGCCTTTTTGCCAATAATCGAATTTGCTGGTGAAGGGATGAAACTCTGAATTTTCCGTCTCATAGGCAGCAATCGCCTGACCCATGCGCTGCAACGCCAAGGTCGCATCGTTGAGCACATCGCTGCCGTAAAGTGCCGTGAAGTCGGTGAGATAGGGTCTGCCGCGGAGTTTGTCTATGACCGCTGCCGAATCTGCGTTCGCCATTTCAAACGGCGTCGTGAAAGGCGCTACCGCCTGATCGGCCAAGGTAGCGGCACGGGCGAGCCGCGATCTGCACCCGAACTGCTGGGATCCCCGGCGAACGCGAATGCGGCGACGTGACAGGTCGAGCACGCCTGCCGGCCGGAAACCGACAGAGTCGTGTCCTCGAAGATCTTCTCGCCCAACTGTGCCGCAGCGGACAGGGTCTCGGCCGCAGGCGGCGGCGTGCCCCCGCCCGAAGATACGCCGCTGCCGCCGCTAATATTGCTGCCAGCAACAGAATCATGCTGATGCGCGTCGTTGCGCAATGAGGCGGCGATCGCTCGTTATTCATGTGCATCGTTCGACGGGCGCTAGCGGCACACGACATCCCCTTATAGACACTAACGAGAACTATAATGAGAACGATTCGTATTAGCAACGAATGATTGATGAAACGGCACTGTTGAGCCGAGACGGGCCGGGCCCCCTCTGCTCTCAGCGCCGACCGACGCTGCGCGGTAGTTTCTTGGCGAGACGGTGAGTTAGGTACGCAAGCGGAATCAGCAGGCCCAGAATCCAATGCAGCAGTGAAATGCCCTGCCGCGTGGACTCTTCACCGACGTAGTACAGAAGATAGCCGCTGAGGACCAGCAACAGTAACGAACCTATGAGTATGCCGCCGCTCCAGCGGTGACGCCGCAGATGCCAGGCTTTGGCAATATGCAGGCCCCACAGCAGTCCACCGGTCCAGATCGCGAGAAATGCAAACGCCCCGTGAACCTTGAGCCACCACGGGCCTGCGGGACTGACCTGTAAGTTCAGCGCATCCTGCGACCCGAGCCAGTAGTGCACAACTAGCCATGCGGCGCCCGAGATCCAGACGCCCAGCCCGATGCAGTTGATCCAAGTCTTGATTCGATTGGGCAAATAAATGGCCATCGCCGCCAGTGTAGACAAAAATTGGCCAACGCAATCTCAAGATCGCGCCCATTGCGTGCGCCCAGGGTGTAGGGCGGCCGTTAAAGTTCCGCGCTATGCTGCGCGCATCTCTCGACTAGGTGAATTGCATGACCGATGAACAGGGAACATCGATTTCCCGGCGGCGACTGTTGCGGATGATTGGATTGACGGCCGGCGGCACGGCCATGTACCAGGCCATGCACAGTCTCGGGCTGGCGGCCGAATCCAACTTCGAGGGTCCGGTCAAGTTAGGCGCCGCCCCGCACGGAGCTTCAGTTCTCGTCCTAGGAGCGGGCATGGCCGGACTCGTGGCCGCCTATGAATTGCGCAACGCCGGCTATCAGGTCCAAGTCCTCGAATACAATGCCCGCGCCGGTGGCCGTAACTGGACTCTGCGCGGAGGTGACCGCTATACGGAATTGGGCGGTCAGACCCAGCAGTGTCGGTTCGATCAGGATCTATATATCAATCCTGGTCCATGGCGCCTGCCCTATCACCACCGAGGAATGCTGAGCTATTGCAAGCGCCTCGGCGTCGCGTTGGAACCCTTCGTTCAAATCAACCACAACGCCTACCTCCACAGCCGCAAGGCCTTCGGCGGCAAGCCGCAGCGATTACGCGCGGTCAAGGCGGACTTCAATGGACACGTCGCCGAACTGCTGGCGAAGGCGACCCAAAGTCACGCGCTCGACGCCGACGTGACGGCCGAAGATCGGGCGACGCTGCTCGACTCGTTGCGTTTCTGGGGCGCCCTCGATAAGAATTACCGATTCGTCAAAGGCCTGGACAGCAATGAGCGGCGTGGCTTCGAGCGCGATCCGGGCGGTGGCCTGAGTGCGCGCCCGGTATTTTCAGAGCCGGTGGCCCTGAGCGATCTGCTGCATTCCGGTCTTTGGGCCGCACTGCCGTTCGGTGAAATGTACGACATGCAGACGACGATGTTCCAGCCTGTGGGTGGAATGGGCCAGGTCGGTCAGGCCTTTGGGCGCGAACTCGCTCCCTTGATCCGCTACAACGCCAAGGTCATCGAGATCCACCAGGACGAACATGCGGTCAGTGCCACGTTCGAGGATCTCGCCGCGGGCTCGGCGCGACAGACGGTGCATGCGGACTGGTGTGTGTGCACTATTCCGCTCTCCATCCTGAGCCAGATTCCCATGAACGTCGATGGTCCGATGGCCAAGGCCATCACCGCGGTTCCGTACAGCACTGGGTTGAAGGTGGGATTGCAGTTCAAGCGCCGCTTTTGGGAAGAGGATGAACAGATCTACGGCGGCATCACCTATACCGACCTGCCTATCGGTCAGATCAGTTATCCCAGCAGCCGTTTTTTTTCAGACGGTAAGGGCGTATTGCTCGGTGCGTATATCTGGGACATGATCAACTCGATGGACTTTTCCTCCATGACGCCGGCAGAACGCGTGGCGAAGGCCGTCGAATATGGCAGCCAAATTCATCCGCAATACCGGCAAGAGTTCGACAACGGCATAGCGGTCGCCTGGCATCGCGTTCCGTCGGCAATGGGTTGCTTTGGCTTATGGTCGGACGCCAATCGCGCGGAGCACTACGATAATCTGTGCGGCTTCGACGGCCGCATCGTGCTAGCGGGAGAACACGCCTCCTATTTGCCCGCCTGGCAGGAGGGCGCCGTCACCTCAGCGCTCGATGCGATTGACCGGCTGCACCGGCGGGCGCTCGCGGCAGGAGTTGCTGCATGAAGACCCCATCCTCGACTTCGGCAGCCATGCGTTACCTGGGTGCCGGCATCGTCATTACCGTTCTATTGATAGCCGCCGTTCTAGTTCAGGTGCCGGCACGCGCCGGTACCGCCGGCATCTTCGATCCTGCGCAGTTCGACACAACGGATGGGCGATTAATCTTCGAACATATCTGCCAGGGTTGCCACATGCCCGATGCCGGGGGCGCCGTCGGCGCGGGTCACTATCCGGCGCTGGCCGCAGACCCGACATTGGCGTCTCGCCAGTACATGGCACTCACGGTGTTGAAGGGCAGACGCAACATGCCGGCATTCAGCATCAAACACGCGATCGGTTTTGGCGGCGCGCCAGCCACCCTCAACAACGCCCAGGTAGCGGCCGTCGTCAACTACGTCCGTACTCATTTCGGCAATCATTACAAAGACGTGACCACCGCAGCGGAAGTCGCGGCCCTCGACGAAGATCCGCACTAGTCTTCTCAGCTCGGCAACATCAGCACGAAGCCGTCGTTCTCGTAGGCGTAAAACCGCCATTCGGCAACTATTTTCGGGGTACCGAGGATTACCAGTTGTTGCCGCAAAGTAGCGAAGTCACTGAACACATCGGAAGCCTTGATGATGTTCTCGTACTTTTTCAACAATAGATCGGTTGCGGATCCCAGGGCGCAGTACGTGATCAACACCTTCAGCGCGGCGTTGAACAACTGCAGCTTGTTCATGGTCTCGTACGCTCTGGAAGCGTCATTCTCGTGTTCAATTGCAACCGAAACCCAGTTCGCATAAGCAGCGTACTTGCCGGTGTCGTCAAGCCCGCGCTCCTCATAAAGCATCCCATCGAGCGTGTAGTACTCCTTGTTCCAGGACAACAGGCCGAGATGTCTGCCGATCCTGGGGTAAATAGTGGACCGCATGTAGTAGTTATAGGATTTGGTCTCGAAGCCTACTGCCGTACGAAAGCTATCTTGCTCGGACTGCATCACTGCGACGAAGGCGTTTCTAAAGTCTCTTGGCGTAATTTTGTTCATCAAATACCTTACGGGCTTATTTCGCGTCTGGGAATCTAGCCTATCCGGGCCCAAGCCAGATTCAGCGCCGGACGGCTAAGCCACCCTAGGCCACCAGCCACGAACTGTCTTGCCGGACTTCGATCAGGGTAGGGCGATCCGCGACCAGGGCGTCCCTCAAGGATTGTGCGAAGTGTTCGGCGCTTGCAGCACGCATTGCATGGCAGCCAAGGCTCTGCGCCAATTTTAGGAAATCAGGGCTCTTAGGCTCCACACCGATGCGCGGAATCTGGCGCTGATCCATCTCATCCACGATGGCCTTGAGGGCATCGTTGTTCCAGACGATGACCGGCAACGCGAGGTGTTCTTCCGCCGCCGTCGCCAACTCATTGACCGTGAACATGAACCCACCGTCGCCCGCGACTGCGACCACGGGCCGATGCGGAGCTCCGATCTTGGCGCCGATCGCCATCGGCAAGGCGACACCCAAGGCACAATAAGTGCCGGAATAGTACCAGCAGCGCTCCAATTCCATCGGCATTACAAATGAACCCGAGTACACAATCTGCGAGGCGTCGCCCATGACGATTGCGTCCTGGGGAAGGACTGAACGTACTATCCTCCATACGTGTGCGTGCTGTTGTTCGACGTCGGTCATGGCCGCGGCGTTGCGGGCGAGGATATCCCGCACCCGGCTCTCGGCTTGCGAGCGGTGCGACGCCGGCTTGCGGCTGGCGAGCGCGGTTGACAGGGCGAGCATTGCGGCGCAGGCGTCGGATTGGATGGCCACGGCCGCGCAATACATGGACGTCAGTTCGGACGGATCGATATCGATCCGAATGATGTCGCCCGGAATATCGAGTTTCGGCAGAAAGCTGTCGCCCATACCCACTTCCGTGCCAACCACCAGCACCACATCGGCGTCGGCCAGCGCCTCCTGGCTCGATTTGCGCACGATGGACCCGCCCAGAGATAAGCGGTGCGATTCCGGGAGTATCCCCTTGCCGGCGTTGGTGGAAAGAACCGGAGCGCCGATATGCTCGGCGATCTCGGTCAGCGGCATGCGCGTGCCGACCGCACCGCCGCCGACCAGAATGAGAGGGCGCCGCGCCCGCGCGAGAAGATCCGCAGCCTCCTCGATCGCCGCCGGATCGGGCATTGGCAACGACGGAGTGCGGCGGGGCTTCCAGCCGGCGCTGACAAGTTCCGGCAGCACGTCCCGCGGCAGCGACAAATGAACCGGACGCGGCCGGCTGGCGCGAAACACCGCGTAGGCGCGGGCAATCAATTCCGGCAGGTCCTCCGGATATCGCACCATGGCGCTGAATGCGGTGAACCCGGCGGTCACTGCGGCCTGGTCCGCCAGTTCGTGGATCGGTCCCCAGCCCTTGCCTTGCGTTTGCGTCGCACACGCTCCGGACAGCACGAGCATGGGTTGCGAATCGCAGTAAGCCTGCGCGATGCCGGTCGCCGCGTTGGTGACGCCGGGGCCGGCAATGATCGTGCAAACACCCGGCTTGCCGGTGGCGCGCGCATAACCGTCGGCCATGAGGCTGGCGCCTTGCTCGTTGCGGCACTGTACGTGGCGGATCCCTGCGAGCGCGATGCCGCGATACAGCTCGACCGTCATCGTCCCCGCCATGCCGAACACCGTGTCCACTCCATAGGCCGAGAGCAATTTCATCACGGCCTCGCCGCAGGTCACCCCCTTAGTGGACAATGCGGCGGCTCATTGCGTTTTGAGCTCTTGTTTCTTGAAATCAGCCGGAACGACGAACGCATCGGCGCTCGCACTATTGGTCGATATCGAAACCAGCTGCGACGTCACAGTCATCAACGCCACATCACCCGCCGGTACCGCAACAGGTGTCGCAGCAGGCGTTGACTGCGCAGCAGGCGCCGCGTCCGCATCGTCCTTTTTCTTGTGGAACAGGCCGCCGAGTTTGCCGGCCAGCGCACCCGCGACGCCGCCCGGACTGCTAGCGCTAGAGTTGTCGTCTGTTTGGCCGGACTGACCCTGTTGGGACTTCGAATCTTTGCACTGGGCACCCCCTAACGCCAGAGTAAAGCTGCTCTTCACCGGGTAGCCTTTTACGCTCTGCATCTTTGATGCGACCTCTGTCCAGATACCTTTGTACTGGCTGAACATAGCCTTCGCTCTTTGAGACGCGTCCTGCGAGTTGGACGGGTCCATTCCCATCTTCGCAGCGTAGGCGCTGTAGAACTTCCGAGCTTCGGTGCTTTCCGCGAACCCGTTGGACGTCCACTGATCCAGGATCAATGCGACTTCGCAGATCGATCCCGTTTCCTTGTCTTGGCACGGCTGCGACGCAGTGATGGTTACCCGCTCGGAGTCATAGCCGGCAATTTGCGCCTTCTCGCCGGTCTTGTTCATGACGACCTTGGGCGGCAGCCACTCGCACTTAGACTGATCCACGGCGGAAGGCTGCTTCTTTTCCTCGTTCGAGTTCGCCTGGTCCGTCATTTTCTGCAACTGCGCACGCATCTGTTCGAACGTGGTCTGCGTGTATTCCTTCTTGGCGATGTTCAGATGGTAGAGTTTGTCTTGATCGAGCAGCACGATTTCGGCGCTGGGACCCACCGCGTTGCGGGCCAGAAAGCCGATGATCTTTGACTGCATCTTCATGTCGCTCTCGGTACGCGATTTATCGCCGGAGATGACGGTCTTGGACGTGCCGGACATATTTCCGAACGCCATCGCACCGACGCCTTCTACGGACGTGCTGCGCTCGATGGTGACGTCGGCCTCCACGATACCGGTGGCCAACCCAAGAACGCTGCACAGCACCGCACCAGCGGCCGACCGCCATGTCACTCTATTCATGAAACCCCCGGTTAATATGGTTCTAGAACGTAAACCGGAATGCTATCAAGAAACCGCCATAGGTGATCTGGAATCTACCGCTGCGCCCTGCGCACGCGACATATCTTGGCGCAGTCATGCGCTCTCGAGGTTCGCGTGGATGCGGCCGGTAACTTCCAAGCCGGTGGTGCGTTCCGCGCCACGACCCTGCGACACGTGTGGTGAAAAGTCGTCGACTATCGCCGCGTCATCGGCACAAACCGCATCGGCCGATCTGAAATCACCCTTGTTGAAAATATCGGCCTACTTTTGAGCAATCGCCAAAGCGGACACTCAAATTCGGTTAAAGTGACGTCTGTGGAGAAGATCAGCGGCACCCCTAGAAGGTCCCCGAGCACATGAACCTGGAGAGCCACTCGTGGATGACCGTACTGTCACCGACCGCATTCTTGAGGTGGGGCCGGACGTTCCCGGGTCGTTGTGCGTGTGCGATCCTAAGCTTCAGACTCAAACAACCTGACGTGGTCGTGAAAGACACAATCGCAATTTACATCGTGCTGACGATCGCGTTTCTACTCCCCCTGCGTGTGAGTTGCGAGGAGCCGAAGTCCTTCGCGCTTGTAGGCGGTATGTTGTTGGATGGATCGGGTGGAGCCCCCGTACACCACGCCGCCATCCTAATTATGGGCAACCGCATCTTGGCAGCGGGCCCGGCGGAGGCAGTTCGAATTCCCTTGGGCACGCCTGTGATCGACACAAGCGGCGCGACGATGCTGCCGGGTCTGATTGAATTGCACGCCCATTTGTTGCTTGTTGGACACGGCGATATCCAGGGCTGGTTCACCTGGCTGGAGAAAAACGAGGCACGCTATTCCGCAGAAAGCGTTATGGCTCTTTCAGCGCGCCAGTTGCTTAGCGCCGGCATTACCTCAGCCATAGATCTTGGCGGTCCGCTACGCGAAAGCACTAGCATTCGCGATCGAATTAGTCGGGGCGAGATTCCAGGCCCACGCTTGAGCGTAAGTGGTCCTTGGCTCACTTCGAAGGCCGCCATTTTTCCTGCGAAGTACCAACTCATCGTAGATACACCCGAAGAAGCTAGGCGGGCTACGGAAGCGAACATCAGCGGCGGCGTAGACGTGATCAAAACCCACGGTGGATTGAGTCCGGAGCAGTATCGGGCCATCGTTGCGGTGGCACACAAGCACCATCTAAGAGTCCATGCGCACCTGTATGACGAGCAGGAGGTGCGCGACGCGTTCGACGCTGGAGTCGATGTGTTACAGCACGTTGGTTCCGCCGGCACGGCGCCGTACAGTACGGAACTAGTCAAGACCATTTCTGAAAGCGGCCGACCTATCGTGGTGACTGCAGCACACCGTGTCTGGGTGCTACCGGCAACGCGGGAATTTCCTGAGCGGCTCAACGATCCTCTCCTGAGATGGCAGTTTCCCGAGGACATGTGGGCCGAGCTACAGCGATCGTTCAATGGCTTTGAAGCATCGGCATATTTCAAGGATCACGAACGCGAGGAATCCAACGCAGATCTGTCTATTGGCCAATGGATACGTGCGGGCGCGGTGATCGGTATGGGCACCGATAGCGGATCGCCGCTCAATTTCCACACAGACGCACTCTGGCGCGAGGCGAAGGCATTTGTCGACCATGGCATGCCGGCGTCCAGAGCTATCGTGGCTCTCACCGCGGTGGGAGCTCAAGTTCTAGGAAAGCAGAAGGACCTCGGAACGATCGAGCAGGGTAAGCTTGCGGATATCGCGGTCGTGATGGGCAATCCACTTTTTGACATTGTCGCGCTTTCAAACGTTCTAGTGGTTGTCAAGGATGGTGTTCTGTACAAGAGCGCGAAGCCGCTTGACTTGCGGATGCTCCCGACGGCGCAGTGACAACGCAGAGCGCGCGTAGGTGCTACTTGGGTCGCTACTCAATGCGGATTAACGCACGCACCGGTGAATCGCGCCCAACCTGGTCACTTGTTTCCCTACGAAGCAGCGGTTAAATTTTTTGGTAAACTGTCGCTCGAATAGAGGTGAATTTGCTCCTTCTCATGTCGTTGACAACAGCTTTGCGAAGCAGCGTGACTATTTTGCGACCTATCGCACAGTCATCGGCATCGATCAACGAGGGCACGGTTATAGCCGCGACGGACCCCGGCCGAACGGGCAACACATCATTGTGCCGGCGAGCGACCACGGAACGTTTAACAAACGACCGGACCTGGTCAATCTCGGAATACGCGAGTTTCTGGATAAGCCCGATAGCGATGCACAAACCCACTAGCTCGGTGCGTGGCATTCCGTCTGCCATGGTGCTTGCAATCCTATCGGTGGTTGGCGTTTGGAGTGCGCTCGCAACTACAGTCTGCAAAGCTGACGGGGCCGCTTCCGATGCCGATCGCAAGGTCGCGTCAATCGTGCCGGCATGGGTCTTTCCAATAAATCCGCCCTCGTCTTCTGCGATACAGACATACGATCATATGAAGGCAATACATACCCCCGGCAGTCCCGTCACCTACACAGAGGCGGATCTTAACGATCTGTTTGCTGCGCCGGATTGGTTTCCCGCATCACATTCGGCTATGCCCAGCGTTGTCGCCATCGGCCGCCCGCCCGAAGTTTACGCCTGCGGCTATTGCCACACGCCAACGGGCCAGGGGCGCCCTGAAAACGCCTCGCTTGCGGGACTTCCGGCGTCCTACATCGTTCAGCAGTTAGCGGACTTCAGTAGCGGCGCGAGACGGAGTGCGTGGCCGGACTCTTACCGTCCTGCCGATCGCATGATCCACGCGGCCAAGTTCGTAACCGCAGAAGAAACCGCGGTCGCTGCAGAATATTTCTCGCAGCAGCACCTAAAATCCCATGTTCGAGTGGCTGAACGGTTACGCGTGCCGCGGTCCGAGGTCGTAGGATGGGTTTATGCAGCTGAGCCCGGCGGCGGCGATGAGCTCCTCGGGCAGCGTCTTCTGGAGTTCACCCCAGATGCTGCGCGTCACGAAAACCGTGACGATGGTTTGCAGTACATCGCTTATGTTCCTATCGGCAGTTTGAAGCGTGGTCGGTCGATAGCCCGTTCCGGGGAAGGTGGACTGGCCTATGCGTGTGTCAGCTGTCATGGGGATCGACTGCAAGGTGTGGGCTTGATTCCGCGAATTGCAGGACGGTCGCCAACCTACCTCCTGCGCCAGCTCCTCGCGTTCAAGAGCGGCGCCCGTTCCGGCACAACGGGTCAACCCATGCTTCCAGTGATCTCGCACCTCGGCGTCAAGGATATGATTGCTGTTGCCGCCTATGCTGCTTCGTTGGAACCATGACACCGTTCTGGCGGCTGACAACGCCGCCCGCGCACTCTGTGGCACTGGCCTCTTTCAAGAGGCAACTGAGCTCAAGAATTCGGATCTTGGGGTTCAATTCGATAGCGATGATGGCGCCAGTCAGCGGTCCTTCCATCGAAGAGCTGACCCAGTCGCTCGCACACGCCGTCAGCCGCTGGTCGCTGCAACGCAGATTGGCCGAATGGGTAGACCGGCCGATCGTTGATCGGCCGCCCGTGGCGTACCAGCCCGAATTCCTCGATCGATACCAACTTAACGTAACGACCTATCTGCCTTCGGCGTCGGATCCGAATTTTGAGGTCACCCCGTGTTGAAAAGCCTCTGTCAACCGAAGACCTGGAGCGAAGTAATTTAGCGTGCGCCCGTCCTCGGCTTGGCGAGATCCAGACCTCACGATTCTCGAATATGGACGCCATGGTGGTATAGCTTGCATATATGCTCGCCAACCTGTTGAGTTAGTAGCTACGAATTCTTCTTTGGCAGGCCGAAGAGTATGCTGCGCTGCCGTTATTAGTCAAACCGCAAGAAATCATGGCAGTTGACCCGTCCGAAACTGATCAAGCCGCTCGTCACAAGGCCATCTTCGCGAGTGCCGTCGACTTTGCCATCATTGCGACAAACGCCCGGGGGCTCGTGACGGACTGGAACCCTGGGGCCGAAGCAATTTTCGGCTGGTCGGCCACCGAGATGATCGGGCAAAGCGCCGAACGGTTCTTTACCCCGGAAGATCGCGCACGGGGGCAGATTGCCAAGGAAATGTCGTGCACGCTCGAGACAGGCCGGGCTGACGAGGAGCGATGGCACTTGCGCAGGGCAGGAACTCGATTTTGGGCGAGTGGAGAAATGATGCCTCTGCGCGCCGCCAACGGCGCCCACATCGGCTTCATCAAGATTCTGCGCGACCGCACTGAAATGCGCGAGGCGCAAGCCAAGCAGGCCGCCGACGCGGAGTTCATGAGAGGCGTGCTCGCCTCTTCGAACGATTGCATCAAGGTGCTCGATCTCGAGGCGCACCTCGAATTCATGAGCGAAGGCGGCCAGCGAGTCATGGAGGTCAGTGACTTCAACCAGTTGCGCGGTTGTGCGTGGCCCGATTTCTGGGAGGGCGAAGCTAAAGCGAAAGTCGAGGCCGCCGTATGCGCTGCGCGGGACGGTGGCGTTGGGCGCTTTCAGGGCCCCTCCAACACCGCCGCGGGCAATCCGCGCTACTGGGACGTGCAGGTGACCCCCATCCCAGGCCCTGATGGTGCACCGGCGAAGCTACTTTCGATCTCGCGCGACATCACCGAAATCTCGCTTCACAAAAACGCCATCGAGAAACTCAACGCAAGCCTCGAGCAGAAGGTGATGGTGCAGGCTCGCGAGCGAGGTGTGGTGTGGAAAGTCAGTCTAGACCTTCTAGGCGGTCTGAATAGCAAAGGGTACTTCGAAACCTGTAACCCTGCTTGGTACACGGTACTGGGCTGGTCGAAGGAGGAAGTCACTAGCATGTCGATCTTCGAGATGCTCCATCCCGATGACGTCGAAAGAACGCGCGGCTGGTTCGAGTTGACCCAGCAAGGTCAACCGGCGATGTACTTCCCGAATCGCTATCGGCACAAAGATGGCAGCTATCGATGGATCTCGTGGGTCGGTGTTCCCGAGGGAGAGATTGTCTATTGCATCGGGCGTGACATTACCAATGAGCGGGAGGCCGCAGCTTCGCTTGAAATTGCCCAGGAGCAACTCCGTCAGGCACAGAAGATGGAGGCGGTCGGCCAGCTCACTGGCGGCCTCGCGCACGACTTCAACAATCTGTTGGCGGTCATCTCCAACAGCCTTGAACTTCTGCGCGCTCGCATCGCCAGCGGCAACACAGCGGAGCTGAATCGCTACCTCGACATGGCGCACGGTGCATCGAAGCGGGGTGCGGCACTCACTCATCGCATGCTCGCGTTCTCGCGTCGCCAGACGCTTGATCCGAAGGCTACCGACGTCAACCGGCTGATCGCCGGCATGGAGGACATGGCTCGACGCGCAATCGGCCACGCGATCGCGCTGGAGGTGGTCGGCTCGGCGGGTCTCTGGACCGTGAACGTGGACCCGCATCAACTGGAGAATGTCTTGCTCAATCTTTGCATCAACGCGCGCGACGCGATGCCGGACGGCGGGCGACTCACGATCGAAAGCGCGAACAAGTGGTTTGATGAACGTGTTGCGGCCGAGCGCCAGCTCCAGCCTGGCCAGTACGTTTCGATCTGCGTGACCGACACGGGGACAGGTATGGACGTCGCAACCCAGAGGCGCATCTTTGAGCCGTTCTTTACCACCAAGCCTATCGGCATGGGCACAGGATTGGGCTTGTCCATGGTCTATGGGTTTGCCGCGCAGTCGGGCGGCCAGGCGCGGGTCTATTCCGAACTCGGCATGGGAACGACCATGTGCATCTTCCTGCCGCGCTTTCTTGGTGAGGCCGCACTCGAGGTCGCGTTTCCGAGCGTGGGCGCGTCGATCGCAGAATCCAGTCGGGTAGTGCTGGTAGTCGACGACGAAGCCAGCATACGCGCTATCGTTTGCGAAGTGATGGAAGACCTCGGTAACCGCTGTCTGGAAGCGGAGGACGGCGCGAAGGCATTGAGCATTCTGCGCTCGACGAATCAGGTCGACCTGCTTATCACCGATGTGGGTCTACCCGGTGGCATCAATGGACGTCAGCTCGCCGACGCCGCGCGTCAGTTCAAGCCCGAGCTCAAAGTCCTATTCATCACCGGCTATGCAGAGAACGCGGTGGTGGGGAACGGCCACCTCGACCCGGGGATGGAGGTGTTGACCAAGCCGTTCGAGATTGACGCGCTCGCAGCGCGAGCGAGCGGGATGCTCTCGCGACATTGATGCATCTCAGATTCTCAGCACTCTGCCTCATCAGATAAACGGCTAGGGACAGTCTGAAAAACTCGGTTCGGCAATACGTCCGAGCGAGTTGGGCCGATCGAACTCGGTTTATGAGACATGGGGGCTGTTCGGGCGTTGGCATCCTCTGATGGGATGGCTGTCGTGTCTGATTTTTACGAAATAGTCGGCCCGCTCGGACTCGCATTTCCATCGTAAACAATTGATTATGTTTGGTGAAATACACGCGGGCCCCCGATTGAGCCCCTGCTAAGAAAGGCAGTCTTTAGACGTTGCTAGGCGGGCCATGCCCCTGAATTCACAGGCCCGCACAAGCTTAAGGGGAGTCGTAGCGGACACAATTACTCATTTGGATGGGCGATATGTTACACTACGCATCGCAAAGCTAAGCCACAGGCCTGACGATGACCGCAGCGACAGGAACCGCAGATTCTCACAGCATTAATGCGGTGGCGCTCGACCTGTTGCGGCGCCGCACAGTACGGCGCCGCGGCGCAGGCGAGCCAGCGTTAATGCGCGAATGGATCAAAAAACGGCTCGCTGCCGGCGGCCGCACAATGAGCGGCATCGAGTTGCATCGCGAAATCGAATCGGGCGTTCCGGGCAGAGCGATTCCAACGCTGCTGATTATCTTGGACATTACCCGCGAAGACTTCAGCGATCTGCTCGGCCGCGCGAGAAAAACACTCAACGAACTGATGCAGCGCGAGCATCTGTCACGCGCGGACAGCGATCTTCTCTATCGAATCGCACGCGCCTTAGTGCACGCCGTCAGCGTCTTTGGGGACGCGAGCTACGCTGTGCAATGGCTGAAAGAACGCAATGAGGCCCTGGGCGGGACACGCCCGTTGAGCCTCCTGGCCACAGTGGAAGGCGATGAAGTCGTTCACGCTGAAATCGGCGCCGTCGAACACGGCTTGCCGGTTTAATCATCCGGTTTAGTCTCGGCCACGCTCGTGAGAGTTTATCGGTTTGTAAGTACCGAGTATGCCGATGGGCTATCGCCTGAAGGTGCCCGACTCAACGGCGGCCGCTGGAATAGCAAAGGCATCGCCGTACTGTATTGCGCCACCAGCGAGTCGCTTGCCATGTTGGAATTGCGCGTGCATTCC
The DNA here is from genome assembly GCA_043742845.1 of Gammaproteobacteria bacterium. Lineage (GTDB taxonomy): Bacteria > Pseudomonadota > Gammaproteobacteria > Steroidobacterales > Steroidobacteraceae > Bog-1198. Next base: position 1,668 of record JAYTXS010000381.1, on the reverse strand, counting down.
CCGCATCCCTATCCGCGGACTCGGTTAAAGATAGTTATCGAAGTTCCAGATGACGTCATCGCGAAAACTTCAACCATTGATTTGCCGCGTGGATGGAACAATCTTCCACCGGGTCCTACGAGCAAACGCCTCGGTGATGCTTGGGTGGCCGCGACATCGAGCCTCGGCCTGCTGGTGCCCTCGGTGATCGCGCCGGGCGAAAAAAATCTCGTGTTAAATCCCGCCCACGAGCGATTCAAGGACGTGCGGGTCGTATCGAAGGAGCGCGTCAAACTGGATATGAGGCTTTACATCGCGCCTTATAGGTCGCGTAAGTAAGACGTACTCAAGTCGCTGACGCGCCGACGATCGGTTGTCATGGCTCTGGCGTGGGACCGTAAGAAGTCAGAAATGAAATAGAACAATAATATTGCAGGATGTGGCGACAGACTGCTATCGACCCGAGGACTAAACCGCTCGCGCGGTAGGGGTAGCTCCGATTTGGGGTCGGAAGATTGCTGATGTTTGAGGCTCTGTTTTGTAAGTTGCGAAGTGAGGCGATCCGCCTCGTTTTGCAACCGGAGCAGAGCCATGAACGATTCACCCCGCAAGGTTTCACCGCTGCGTCAACGCATGATCGAGGAGATGCGTATGCGCCCGCTCGCGCCTAAGGCGCGGGACGCCTATATTCGTGCAGTTCTTCACTTCACCCGATTTCTGGGCCGCTCACCTGATACCGCCACGGCCGGGGACCTGCGCCGTTACCAACTGCACTGCGTCGATCAGGGGATCTTTGCGATCTCGCTGAACGTCACGATCACGGGACTGAAGTTCTTATTGGATGCGACCCTGGGGCAGCCCGAGTTGATGGCCAGGATGCATCCCGTGCGCGTGTCCCGCACCTTGCCGATCATCTTAAGTCGCGAGGAAGTGAACCGCCTGCTTGATGCGGCGAAGTCCCTCTGATGTGTGGCTGCGCGAATTCTAGGCCGATCGGTTTGTTCGCTCCAGCTGCGGATCATAATTATGTCGCATCTCGAAAGTGCGCTGGTCGTTGGTGTTCGGCTATGATGACATCGCGGTGCAGTTCCATCCCCATGAGAAACAAGGAACGTCGCGGATGCACTCAGTGCGAATTCATGGCTTGTCAATGGCTGCGATAATTTTGTTCACCAGCGCCGTCTCGGCCTCTGACCACAAACCGATGTTCGCTGGTTTTTCTATTCTGGACACGATGGTCGTTTCTGAGAATGTGAAGGGTGACAACCTATCTGCCGGATCGCCGCCCGCCATTGACGTCACGTGCTACGTGGCCGGTTGGATTCGAAGCAGTGGCCGGATTCATGTTGCTCAGGTTGTTCGATCATCGGGCTATCCACGGCTGAACGATGCGTGCTTACACGGCACCTGCGTGGCGCAGCAATCGATGGCGGAGGACTCGCTCCTGACCCGGGCCAACCGATCCACACATCAGTTGTGCCAGCCACAGCGATCACGATTTGTATACGACTTAAGTCGGAAATGCCTATTTTTTTTCAGGGTTTTGGCTTATACCGTCCCGTCCCGATCGTCTGCGATCTTTACCGAATAGTGGGCCCGCTCGGACTCGAACCGAGGACCAAGGGATTCACTCTGCCCCGCCGTTTCCGGAGGGAGTGGACTATCTCTTCACCCACGTGGGGTGCGGGA
>JAYTXS010000380.1:0-42504 GCA_043742845.1 Gammaproteobacteria bacterium | reverse complement strand
TTGGCGGTGAGCAGGGCCTGCTCACCCCAGGGATACCAATCCACGGGATTGTCCGCGTGCTGCAAGAGGTACGGGCTGGTTTCTGCGGCAAGGCGATTGCGCTGCATGTTACGGCTCCGCGTCGGTTAGAATGCCGTTCAATATAGCCGAAGTACCTCCCATGTCCGATTCCAGTCACGTGGCAGAGCTGCCTGCCCTGCGCTTGAAGCGCAACGAAGATCGCCGTTTGAACGCGGGACATTTATGGATCTTTAGCAACGAGGTCGATACGGACCAGACCCCCCTGCCCAAGTTCCAGCCGGGCGAATTGGTGAGGGTGCTGGCGCATAACGATCGTGCTTTGGGTTTGGCCTACGTCAATCCGCAGTCGCTGATCAGTGCGCGCATGCTCGGAACCTGGAAGTTGCCCGACACGGCGTGGCTTACCGGCCGAATCCGCGGTGCCCTTGCACTGCGTGAGCGGCTGTATTCAAAACCCTATTACCGTTTGGTGTATGGCGAGTCCGACGGCCTGCCGGGCCTGGTGGTCGATCGCTATGGAGCCGCGTGCGTGGTGCAAATCGGGACCGCCGGGATGGAGAGGCTCAAGCTTGAGATTCAGCAAGCCTTGGAACGAGTTTTAGGCTGCGAGGCGCTGCTTTTCAAGAACGACGGGTCGACTCGCGAAATGGAAGGCTTGCCGAGTTATGTGGAGGCCGCGAAGGGGAAATTCGACGAATTGGGCAAGGTCTTGGAGGACGATCTGGATTTTCAAGTGCCCCTTATCGAGGGACAGAAGACCGGATGGTTTTTCGATCAAGCGGCCAACCGTCGAGCGCTGACCAAATATTTGCGCAAGGGCGCGCGCGTGCTCGATGTGTTCAGCTATGTCGGAGCCTGGGGCGTGCGCGCGGCGCAGGCTCAAGCGCGTGAGGTGCTGTGCGTCGACAGCTCCGCTGCCGCACTCGAATTGGCTGTGAGCAATGCCGAACGCAATGGCGCCAAAATCACCGCGGTGAAAGGCGACGCCTTCGAGGTATTGGAAGATTTGGTAAAGAAGCGTGAGAGATTCGACATCGTCATTGTCGATCCGCCTGCGTTCGCCAAGCGCAAGAAGGACTTGCCGAAGGCGCTTGCCGCGTACAAGCGCTTGAACCAGTTGGCCATGCAGGTGCTTGGGCCTGAGGGCATTTTAGTTTCCTGTTCCTGCTCTTACCATGTAAGCCCGGAGGATTTGCAGGATGCCATCGCCAAGGCGGCGAAGGCGGCCGATCGGCAGTTGCAGATCCTGGAAATGGGCGGGCAGGCGCCGGATCACCCGGTGCACCCTGCCATTCCCGAGACCCGCTACCTCAAAGCCTATTTCTGCAGAGTGAACGAGAGTTTAAAGTAAGCCGATGCTCACCTACCCGCACATCAATCCCATTGCCATCTCCGTCGGGCCGGTATTCGGATTGGGTCCTTTGCGCGTGCATTGGTACGGCATCATGTACCTCATCGGTTTCATCGCCGCTTGGTGGCTGGCGAGATATCGTGCGCGGCAGCCCGGCTCCACATGGACCACTCTCGATATCGACGACTTGATTTTTTACAGCGCCATCGGCGTCATCGTCGGCGGCCGCTTGGGATGGTGCATTTTTTACGGCCATGACGTGATTGCCGAGAGCTGGCTGAACGTATTTCATATCTGGGATGGGGGTATGTCGTTTCACGGCGGCATGACCGGAGTACTGGCCGCGGGCTGCGTGTTCGCGCGTGTCAAGCGCAAGCGCATTGCCGATGTGCTGGATTTCCTGGCACCGCTTCCGGGCATCGGCCTGCTGGCCGGGCGGATCGGAAATTTCATCAATGGCGAACTATGGGGCAAGCCCACTGATCTGCCCTGGGGCTTTGGTGTGCCGGATGCCGGCGGAACTCTCATTGCGCGGCATCCTTCGCAGCTCTATGAGGCGAGCCTCGAGGGATTTGTGCTGTTCTTGATGGTGTGGTGGTTTACCAGTAAACCTCGACCGCGGCTTGCGCCCACCGGCCTGTTTCTGCTGGTGTATGGATGCGCTCGATTCGTGGTCGAGTGGGTGCGGCTGCCGGATGCGAATATCGGATACCTGGCGGGCAATTGGCTGACCATGGGCATGCTGCTGACCACGCCGATGATTTTCATCGGCGTAGGAATGATGCTGTACGCATATCGGCGCGATGCGGCGAGCGGAAATAGTGGTGCAGTGAAAGCTTAATGCGGCAGTACCTGGATTTCTTGCGTCATATCAAGCAGCACGGCGCGCGCAAGGATGATCGCACGGGAACGGGCACGTTGAGCGTATTCGGCTATCAAATGCGCTTCGATCTGCAGGCCGGATTCCCGCTGGTGACCACTAAGAAATTGCACTTGCGCTCGATCATCTACGAGTTGCTGTGGTTTCTTACCGGCGACACCAATGTGCGGTATCTGCGCGAGCACGACGTCAGCATATGGGACGAGTGGGCGGACCAGGATGGAAATTTGGGGCCGGTGTACGGCAAGCAGTGGCGCAGCTGGCCAGCGGCGGACGGCCGACACATCGATCAGCTGGCGAACGTGGTGCAACAACTGCGGGACAATCCGAATTCACGACGCATCGTGGTGAGTGCTTGGAATGTCGGTGAGTTGGACCAGATGGCGCTCCTGCCATGCCACGCGCTGTTTCAGTTCTACGTTGCCGGCGGCCGGCTGTCTTGTCAGTTGTATCAGCGCAGCGCCGATGCCCTGCTGGGCGTGCCGTTCAATATCGCCTCCTACGCGCTGCTCACCCATATGCTGGCACAGCAATGTGATCTTCAGGTCGGCGATTTCATCTGGACGGGCGGGGATTGCCACCTGTACTTGAATCACCTGGAGCAGGCCGAGTTGCAGCTGAGCCGCGCGCCTTTCCCTTTGCCCAATCTGGCACTTCGGCGCAAGCCGGCGAGCCTGTTCGACTACACTTTCGAGGACTTTGAGATCCTCGATTACCGTTATCACGCAGCCATCAAAGCCCCCATAGCAGTATGAAAAAAACTCCGCCCCGCCGCCGTCCCCTATTCAAAGTGCGACACTCCCCCATCCACGGATACGGCGTGTTCGCCGCGCGGCGCATCCGCAAAGGCACCACCGTGGTCGAATATTTGGGCGATCGCGTCAGCCACGCTCAGGCGGATACACGCTACGAGGACAAGGATCCGAACGATAACCACACGTTCTTGTTCACCGTGGATGCCCGGACGGTGATCGATGCCGGGGTAGGCGGTAATGCGGCTCGATACATCAATCATGCCTGCGATCCGAATTGCGAAAGCACCACGCTGAACAAGCGCATTTTCATCGAGGCGATACGCACGATACAACCCGGCGAAGAACTGTCCTACGACTATCAGATACAGCGCGACAGCGACGACGCGCCCAACGTCGATGAGATTTACGCGTGCCGCTGCGGGTCCGAGAAATGCCGCGGCAGCATGCTGGAGGCCCGCAAGAAGCCGCGCAAAAAGGTGCGTCGCGCGCCGGCCCGTGCCGCGGGCAAGCAGGCGGCCGCCGGTAAAACCACGGGCGCGCGCAAACGCGTGATCCGGCGCGGGGGCACGGCAGGGCGTTCGCAGCAGCGCGGGCGTTGATCCTGGCCGACGGAGTCTCGATTCGGGATCAATTCTTGACGCCGGCTCAGGTCCGCGCCTTGGCGGATTGCGCAGAATTGCGGCGCGCGCGCGGAGATTTCACTGAAGCGCGAGTCGGCGGCGCAGGCACTGTACAACGCCGCGAAGAGATCCGCGGCGACAGCATCTGTTGGATCGGCCCGCCGTTATTGCCGGCGGAACAGATTTTGCTGCAGAGGCTGGAGCGGCTGCGCTTGGAGCTGAATCGAGCGGCCATGCTCGGATTATTCGATCTGGAGCTGCACTACGCGCGCTACCCGCCTGGGGCTGCCTATGCGCGCCACGTCGATCAGCCGCACGGGCGTTCGCAGCGGCAGGTTTCCTTGGTGCTCTATTTGAACGAAGACTGGGAGCCTGCGGCGGGCGGTGAGTTGCGCCTATTCGATGCGGCGGGCGGGCATCGCGATGTCGAACCCATTGCCGGGCGGTTGGTGAGCTTCCTCACGCCAGGACAGGAACATGCCGTGCTGCCTGCGCGGCGTGACCGCTTGAGCATCAGTGGCTGGTTTCGGACGCGGGATCAAGCAGACTGATTTCCAGGATCCATTCCATGCCAAAGATCAATTGTTGTGGTGCTCACCATGGATGGCGCGGCTACGAGCTGATCTGTTCCGCTACGTGCTCGGCAATGGCGAGCGAGGCGGTCAATCCGGGTGACTCGATGCCATAGAGGTTGACGAGCCCGCGCACGCCGTGAACGTCGGGGCCCTGTATCAGAAAGTCCGCCGCCGGATCTTTCGGCCCATGCAATTTCGGCCGAATTCCGGCATACCCAGGTTGTAAGGAGCCGTCGGGCAAAGCCGGCCAATAGCGGCGAATGGCCGCATAGAAGCGTTCGGCCCGCAGCGGATCGACTGCATAATTCAGGCTCTGCACCCATTCGACGTCGGGCCCGAAGCGCGCCTGGCCTGCCAAATCCAACGTCGCGTGCAGGCCCAGCCCTCCTAGCTCAGGTACCGGATACACAAGCCGCCGGAACGGGGATTTCGTCTTGGGGACGTAGTAACTGCCTTTGGCGAAGTACGCCCAAGGAATGCTCCACTGAGGTATGCCCTCGATGCGATGCGCGATTTCCTGGGCACACAGGCCGGCGCAATTGACGACGATGGAGGCGCTGAGATTGATTTCCTCCGGAGCGCCAGCATGAAGCCGTGGCTATCGACAATGCCGGTTGAGGGAGAACACAGCGCCGCCACCGCGCTGAGTTCCGGCTCGAGTGCGCGGGCCTCGCCGGCCGTCAGCCATTGAAGGTCGACGACACCGTTGGCGCGGACCATGTCCGCGATAGATTGCAGCGCCGGTATTCGACGCCTCGGGCTTCGCAGAACTCATAGGTGGCCGCGCAGTGTCAGCTCCCGTGCCACCGCCAAACCTACGACGCCCGCTCCAATGACCACGCATTCCATGGATTCAGTCATGAGCGCACTGCGGGCAGCAATTGGCGATTCGCACGGAGCATGACCCAAGAGACGAGAGTCACGCAAAGCAGTCCAGCCGCCACAGTGACTGTCCGCAGGGTGGCCCATTGGGCCAGCGCTCCGAGCAACGCGCCTCCAAAGCCCGGTCCCGCAATGTTTACCGAGGTCCATAAGCCGAGCACGCGGCCCCTGAAGTTGTGGCGAATCTGGGATTGCAATTGCACCTGAAGACCCACACTGCACAATACGATGGCGAACCCGAGTACGACGCTGATCAACAATCCGAACCGAAACTCTTTACACAATCCAAAGACGATCACTAGCGGCCCCAGACAAACGGCGGCCACGCGTGTCACACGCGGCAAACTATCCGTCGAGCCTGCGAATGCCAGCGCCAATGCCCCTAGGATGGCGCCCGCACCGGAGGCCGTGGTCAGATTGGCGAGTCCCAGGCTACCGCGGTGAAATACGGTGTCCGCAAACACCGGCAGCAACTCGATGACGCCCCTCGCCAGAGTCGCCGTGATGACGGCCAGCAGCATCATCTGGCGAATGCCTGGGTGGTCCAATACGTATCGCCAACCTTCGCGGCTCTCCGCGACCAGGCTCTGAGTCGGTTTATTGACCTCACGCGAACGTAATTGGACCGCCGCCAATGCGGCCAAGATGCCGAGAAAGGAAATCGCATTGACGGCGAACGCGGCCGCCAGACCGTAGCGGGCAATGACGATGCCGCCGATAGCGGGACCCAGGGCGCGGCTGAGGTTGAAGATCACCGAGTTCGCTGCGATGGCTTGCGTCAGGAGCGCGGGCGCCACCACCTCCTGAATCATGGTGAGCCGCACCGCTTGATAGCCGCTATTGGCCACACCCAGCAACAGGGCAATGACCAGCAGCGCGACGATATGCATGAGATGAGCTGCAGTCAATGCGTACAGCACCACCGCCAGAACCGCCATTGCACTGTTGACGGTCATGGCGAAGTAGCGGTGATTGTGCCGGTCGAGCAGCGCTCCGGACAGCGGGCCGAACACTACCAAGGGAAGAATCTGCGCCAGAGAAATCAGGCCCACCCAGACGGTTTGGTGAGTAAGCTCCCACGACAGCCAGCCGATGGCGACGCGCTGCGCCCATGTGCCGATGTAGGAAATCAGATTGCCGAGTGCGTAAATTCGAAAATTACCGTCGAGCAACACGGCCGGCGGGGCGGCAACGGCAAAAAAGCGAACCCAACTCAACGTCGACTCTCCCCGCGCGTATCCTTGCTGGACTGTATCCCATACTCGGGTACGACGACAGCCGACAGATAAGGGCAAATGACCGCACGTGGGCTCATTCTTCAAGCGAGCTATCGAATCGCCTCCGGCAGCAATGGCCAGCGCGCGCCGGTCGTGCATATTTATGGCCGGCTGGAGGAGGGCGACACTTTCCTCCTGCGGGATGACCGGCAGCGCCCGCATTTCTATATTCGCACCGTCGACGCCGAACGCGCCCGCGAACGGGGTGCGCCGCCGGCGCAGCCGACCGACCAGAGCGACTTCGCGGGTGCGTCGGTGTGCCGGATCGAGGCGCAGGTTCCGCAAGATGTTCCGGCGCTGCGGGACCGCTTGCATGCGGCAGACATCCAAACCTACGAAGCCGATGTGCGCTTCGCCCTTCGGTACTTGATAGATCGAGGCATCAAGGGCGGTTGCGAGCTCGACGGCCCATGGGTGCCCGGCAATGGTGTCTCCCGGGTATATACCAACCCGACGCTGCGGCCGATCCAAGTGGAGGTTGAACCGCGTGTCCTGTCCTTCGATATCGAAACGGCCGGCCGGGAAGAACGCCTGCTGGCGATTTCACTGTATGGTCCGGGCATTGACGAAGTTCTGATCGTCGATAGCGGCAATCGCGCCATGCCCGAGCGCGCACTTCGTTGTTTGGATGAGCGCGCTGCCTTGGATACGTTCTGCGCCCGGGTACGCGAGTGGGACCCCGATGTGCTCACGGGCTGGAATGTCATCGACTTCGACTTGAGCGTGCTGCAGCGGATTGCCGAGCGCCTGAACCATCCGTTTCGCTTGGGCAGAGAGCCGGGCGCAATGCGCCTGCGTAAGGCGGAGGGTTATTTCGGCAGCGGACAGGCTTTCATTCCCGGACGGCTGGTCTTGGACGGCATCGATCTGTTGCGCGGCGCTTTCGTGCGTATGGATGAATATTCGCTCGATGCGGTGGCGCGCGAAGTGTTGGGTGAGGGCAAGGCCGTCGCCGGCGATGTGCATGATCGGATCGAAGAGATCCTCGCTAACTACAGGCAAGACCTGCCGGCGTTCGCGCTGTACGCGCGCACCGACGCGCGCCTAGCTTTCGACATTGTGGAGCGGCTCAACCTGGTGCGCCTCGCCGTGGCACGCAGCCAGCTGACCGGCATGACCCCCGACCGGGTCGCGGCTAGCATCGCATCCTTCGATTTTCTGTACCTGGCCGAGCTCGAAGGCCGCCGTGTGGTTGCGCCCACCGTGCGCGCCGACGATTCACGGCAGCATGCCCCGCAGCAGGGCGGTCATGTACTCGAATCCGCAGCCGGCTTGCACCGCAACGTCTGGGTATTCGATTTCAAGAGCCTATACCCCAGCATCATCCGCACTTTTAATATCGATCCGCTTTCCTATGTGGAGAGCCCGCCGACGGATGCTGATTTGATCAGAACCGCGGGCGGTGCATTCGTGCGCACGCCGGGCATTTTGCCGAGCATGCTCGATGTTCTCTTTCCGCGCCGCGAGGCCGCCAAAATGATCGGCGACGGCGTGGCGTCGAATGCCATCAAGATTCTGATGAACTCGTTTTACGGCGTGCTGGGCGCGCCGTCCTGCCGCTTCTACAACCCTGCATTGGTCAATGCCATCACCGGCACCGGACGCGAGCTGTTGCTGTGGTCGAAAGCGTGGTTCGAGACCGCGGGGTTTAAGGTGTTGTACGGAGATACCGACAGCCTGTTCGTACAGTCGGGTGTAGACGATCCGGGTGTGGCGCGAGAACGAGGACTGGCGCTTGCGGTGGCGCTGAATGCCGACCTTAAGCGCCATGTCGCCGATCACTGGCAGGTCGCCAGCCGGCTGGAGCTGGAATTCGAAAAACTGTATTTGCGATTATTTTTGCCGCGGGCCCGCCACAGCACTCGTGGTGCGAGCAAGCGCTACGCGGGCCTGCTCGGCACCGCCGGAGTCGATAGTGTGGAGTTCATCGGCATGGAAGTCGTGCGCCGCGATTGGACCGCACTTGCCAGACAGGTTCAGCGCGAACTGTACCTGCGCCTGTTCACCGATCAATCGGTGGACACCTATCTCGCTGCAATCGTCAAGAAGTTGAGAAGCGGCGAACTCGACTCCGCCCTGGTGTATCGCAAGAATTTGCGCAAAGACACCGATGAATATACCGCGACCACACCGCCGCATGTGGTTGCGGCTCGCAAATCCACGCAACCGCCGGGCCGGCTCATCAGCTATGTCATGACGATCGCAGGCGCCGAGCCGCTGGATGACATACGGCATCCGCTCGATCGCGAGCACTACGTGCAGAAGCAGGTGAAGCCCGTCGCCGAGCCGGTACTGGCTACTTTGGGGCTGGATTTCGAACGCGTCATTGGCGACAGCCGGCAGCTGGAGCTTTACTAGTGAGGTCGAAGAAGACCGCCGATGCTCTATTTCGGCCCTTGAGCATGCAGGGGGCGGGTTCGCGGCGTCGAGCGCCGCCCGACGAAAATCCCGCGCTCGAGGCGATGTGGCACGTGGTGTGCGCGATTCCGCGGGGACAGGTCTCGACATATGGGGCGGTTGCCCGAACGGCAGGATTTGCGGGCCGTGCGCGGCTGGCGGGATTCGCCCTGAAGGTCGCTCCGGAGGGAATGAACATGCCGTGGCATCGGGTGGTCGGTGCCGGCGGTCGAATCGTGTTTCCAAAAACATCTCGCGAACACGCAGAACAAACTCGGCGGCTGCGTGCCGAGGGAGTCGCGGTCAAAGACGGCCGTGTGCCGAGTGCCGCGATGATGCTGCTCGAGGAACTGTAAACGACGTCTTGAACGTAATGGAGCGCCGCCATCCGCGCGGCCTTTGTCCGGTGGTTAAACGGCTTGAAACACACGTGTTATGTTTCATCCTTGGCACACGCGCTTGGATTGCGTGACGCAGTTAACACCGCCCTCGCGTTTCCCGGCATAGCTTTGAACTCCTTCGATAAGTCCAAGGCTTTGCGATGCGATTAGTCCATCACTCGATGCTGCTCGGCGCCGCGGTCTTGCTGCTGTTGTCGGGCTGCAATTTTAGTGCGGATGACAGCACCACGGGCAGCGGCAGTGCCGGCGCCGGTAACGGCAGCGTCAGCAGCGGCACCACGGGAGGTAATTCTCCGGGCAATTCTGTCGGCGGCAACGGCGGACCCACGAGCAGCAACGACTCGGTGGTAGCCACTGCGTCAGTGGCGGGCACCGTATCCGTGGCGGTCGGCGCCGCGCAGACGATCAGCGTCGCCTTTACCTCGAACGACGGGAACACTATCTCCGGCTTTGGAATATCAGGCACCCTGGCTACTCTCCCGCCCGGCTGGAGCGGGCCCGGCCACTTTGCTTGCGCGGCGGTGAACGTGGGCAGCGGTTGCGTACTGAACTTGACCTACCTACCCACGGCAGTCGCAGCCGGCACGTTCACCATCGACTATGTGTTTGTCGATAATTCGGGCATGCCTAGCACGGGTGGCGCCCTGACAATTGCCTACGCGGGAACCGCCCACAACAACGTCATAGCCGCGGCGTCGCCAACCGGGGAGGTCAATGCGGTGGTCGGCGGCAGCAGTCGCTCGGTGAGCGTCAATTTCATCACCGATGATGGCAATGTCGCGACCGATCTTACGCTGACCACCGACATGACGGCGGTTCCCGGTTGGAGCATGGCCGGTGCGAGTTTCTCTTGCGCCATCGTCGGCACGGGCAGCGGCTGCCAGCTTCCGCTGACGTTTGCGCCGGGCGCCGCTGCGCCGGGCGCCGCTGCGCCGGGCGCAGCTGTGCGCGGCATACTCCTATTGAATTATGGCTACATCGACGGCTCCGGCACGGCTAGGACCGGAGCGGTGAATATTGCGTATTCCAGCGTATCTCAGAGCATCGTGTCGGCGACCGCCGCACCCGCCGGCCAGATCAACGCAGCCATAAAATCTGCGGGACAAGCCGTCGCCGTCAACTTCAACACCGAGGATGACAAACCGGCCTCTGATTTGTATGTGACATCCAATTTGAGCGCTCTGCCTGTGGGTTGGCGCAGCGCATCGAAGGGATTTTCTTGCACCAGCGTCGGCACCGGCAATGGATGCCAACTGCCCCTGACTTATGCACCGCTGGTGTTGGGCGGCGGCACGCTCATATTGAATTACGCGTACACCGATGCTGCTGGCGCGGCCAGGACCGGATCGCAGAACCTTACGTATGTGGCAACCACCAACGACAATTCGGTCGCAACGGCATCGCCGACCGGTCAGATCAATGCCGTAGTCGGCCTGGGCGCGCAGGCGGTCTCGGTCACATTCACCACCGACGACAGTCGCACGGCAACCAACCTACAGCTGACGAGCAGTTTAGGTGCGCTCCCCGCAGGGTGGAGCAGCACTGCAACATCGTTCTCTTGCAGCGGCTTTGGCAGCGGCAGCGCCTGTCAGCTGCCGTTGACATACATGCCCGGCGCTGCGGGGAATGGAACTTTGGTCCTTGCATACTCCTTTATGAACAATGCAGCCGAATCCAAGTCGGGCTCGGTGAACATTGCGTATCAAGCGACCACCAACAACAACATTGTCGCGACGCCAAGTCCCAGCTCGCTCGCCGTCAGCAGCGGCAGCAGTACGCCGATCACGGTCACCTTCACCACGGACGACGGCAATCCCGCGAGTAACTTATCCGTGACCTCTGCGCTTGGCATCCTACCCGGCAGCTGGAGCAGCACTTCCACGGCCTTTAACTGTGCGCTGGTGAGCACCGGCAATGCCTGCCAGTTAGATCTGACGTACGCGCCGCCGGCGCCAGACAGCGGCACTTTGTCCTTGACCTATAGTTACAACAGCGACTCCGGCGCGCCCAAGACCGGTTCCGTCAGCATTCTCTTCACCGCAACACCCTAAGGGTTGGTGGGATTGACCGCCGTACCCGCAGCTTGATCTGCGTTCGAAAATTGCCGTGGAAATTACCGTGGCGTCACGCGCCACTATCGTGCGCACAGCCCGCCTGACGCCCGCGAACATGGCGCAGAAACAGGGTGAGGCGAGTGAGGACCCGCGAATTTGGGATATTGCGATGTTGGCACGAATGTTGCTGACATCACTTAGTGTATTATATCTGGAGTATACCGTGAGGGGCCGCAGCGGTAGTCACGCCCCACATTTTCAGCATTGGTTCATTTTATGCGCTTGCCGTCGCTCAAGTTTCTGAAGACCTTCCAGGTCGCGGCCAAGCTGCAAAGCTTCAAGGCCGCTGCCGAAGAACTCTTCGTAACCCCTTCCGCGGTCAGCCATCAAATCAAGGCACTCGAGGAGCAGCTGGGAGTCGCGTTGTTCGAACGCGGCGTGCGCTCGCTCACCTTGACGGACGCAGGCGCTCACTACCTTGAGCATATCAACGATATTTTCTCGAAGCTCGAATCCGTCACCGAGCAACTGCAGGTGCGCTATGGGCGCACCATCATCCGACTGAATGTGCCGCCGTTTTTTGCCAACGAACTACTGCTGCCGCGCTTGTCTTCATTTTCGCAGGCTCGCGAAGAGACTGATATTCGCATCGAGACAACGTTTTCGGCTCCGAAGACACATCCACCGGAGGCCGACCTTTCCATCGTCGTGGGTGCCGGTCCTTGGGACGGCCTGATGGTTCACGAGCTGTTTGCGCAAAGCTTCATCGCAGCGTGTTCGCCGGCGTTTCTGCTGGAGAATCCCATCAGCGCTTACCGCGATTTGAACGGCAAGACATTGCTGTTGCACGAGGAGCGCCGCGATGCCTGGGAGCGCTGGGCGACAGGTTTGGGAATCGAGCCGATCAAGCCCAACCGGCTGGTGCGTCTCGACACCATGTCTGCGGTGGTGCTTGCCGCCGAGCAGGGCGTCGGCGTCGCCTTGGTTCCCTCACGGCTGAGTGCCGATCGCTTCATCGCCGGCGGCCTGGTGAAATTATTTGATGCGGAATTGACCACGAACGAAAGCTACGTTCTGCTGCATCGTCCCGAAGACCGCCAGCGCGAGGACCTGCAGGAGCTGACGCAGTGGATCTTGAGCGAATGCCGGGTCGCTTGAATGCGGATCGCTTGATCGCGGGTATAGTTGAGAAAATTGTCGGCCGCGGAGAATATTTCTCGTTTGTACTCGTTGCCGGCGCTGTCTCCCGTCATAGCGAATGCCTCACCAGAAAAAGATGCGCTGAATGCCTGCGCCACCGCATTTGCCACGAGTCTGACTGCGCCGGGCGCAGCCGCGCCGACGTTCAAAGTTGTCGATGGCAGCGCACACACCACCGGATCGGTGGGCGATTTCTTTGCCCATAGCTTTACCTTCTATCTGTACGCCAACAGCCAAAAGACCGGCCTGCAGATTGCGCGCGCAAGCTGCTCGACCAATTCGCGCGGCGGCTGGCGGGTTGAACGCCGTCGGCGTATAAATTCGCCATGAGTAATGCAGTGAATGACGGGCCGCGCGCGGGCGCGGCGCCTCTTGAGTTGGTGGTTGCCGTGGCCGAAAATGACGTCATCGGCCGCGGCAATCGTTTGCCCTGGCATTTGCCGGCAGACCTCCGGCATTTTAAATTCCTCACCATGGGTAAACCCGTGCTGATGGGCCGCAAGACCTACCAGTCGATCGGCAAGGCACTGCCGGGCCGCAAGAATATCGTGCTGAGCCATTCTGTTGATTTTTCGCCCAGCGACTGCACTATCGTGACAACGCTGGATGCGGCGCGCACCGCGGCGACGGGAGAAGCGGCATTGATGGTGATCGGCGGCGCGGAAATCTATAGGCAATGTCTGCCGCTGGCCGACCGCATTCATCTCACGCTGGTGCATGCCCGCATCGAGGGCGACACTCTGTTCGGGGGCTGGCATGGAGCGCAGTGGGCAGCTGCGTCGTGCGAGCGTCACGAAGCGGACGACAAAAATAGCTACGCCTACAGTTTTATCACGCTCGAGCGCAAAGCACGCGACGGCATCAATTGAGCGCTGCGGGCCAGGTGCAAATCTCCCGCTCGGCCCGCTCGAAGTCAATGTCGGCAAGACTTGCGGCTGCGCCTGCGGTCAACTCCTCCAGCAGCTGCGCCTGTACCGCTCCGCGATCGAGCGCCGTGCGGTAGGGAATCTCGTGATGGAACATGACCATGGAGTAGCGGGGAATGAAGCGCTCCGGGAAGCGTCTTTCCAGCTCCAGCGCGAGCGCCTGTTGCAGCTGAAACTTAGGGTTTGCGACACGCTCGCGCATCTCCAGGTAATTATCCAGCGCCATCGCAGCGATGGCGTCCGTGTTGGGCTTGCGCCGAGCGAGGAATTCCGCAAACACGGCCTCCCACGAAGAGTTCTTGGCCATGCAGGCATCGAGTTCCACGCAATCTTCGAAACAGCAATTCATGCCCTGGCCGTGAAACGGCACCATGGCGTGCGCAGCGTCGCCGATGAGTGCTGCTACGCCGCGGTCAGCCCAGGGAGTAGCCGACACGCTTCCCAAGAAGCCGATGGGATGAGTTTGGAATTCCGCTACGCAGTTAGGCATCAATGCCAGCGCGTCCGGAAAATTATGCGCGAAGAATCGCTCGATCGCAGCGCCCTCGGTCAGGCTTTCGAAACTGATCTCGCCGCGCTTGGCCAGGAACAGCGTGGCGGTAAAGCTGCCGTCCTCGTTCGGCAGAGCGATCAGCATGAATTTTCCGCGCGGCCAAATGTGCAACGCGTCCGGCTGCATGGCGTAGTGGCCGGCGGCAGCTGGAATGGATAACTCCTTGTAGCCGTGCTCTAGGTCGGTTTCCTGGGATTCGATCAGATTCGCCGCGCTCATGCTCCGGCGCATCAATGAGCCGGCGCCGTCGGCCGCCAGCATGGGCTGCATGGGCACGCGGACTATCCGGTCGCGGCGCAGATCGCGCACCAGCGCCACACCGGAGTCGAATTCGGCCTCCTCGAAGCGGTGTTCAAAATGAATCGTGAGGCCTGGCCGCCGAGCGGCTACCTCTAGCAGCGATTGGTTGAGGCGATGCCGCGAGATCGAATAGATGACTTCGCCGGGCCGCTGTCCGTAGGGCTGCAGCGTGGCGTGTGCGCCGGCGTGATGTATGAGCCGGCCGCGCATGGGCAGCAGGTGTTTCTCCAACTCCTGGAACACCCCTGCCAGCCGCAGGGCGTGAATGCCGCGATCCGCCAGCGCCAGATTGATGGAGCGCCCGGATTCGGCGGGGGTTTCTCGGGGGTCGGTCCGGCTCTCGTACAATTCCACGCGCTGACCGCGGCGTTGCAAAAGGATTGCGAGCAGCGCGCCGGTCGGGCCCGCACCGCAGATACGAGTCACCGGCTGATCCGTACTCACCGGCGCACGGCATGCGATAAGGCCTCGACTGCTCGGAGTACATCGCTGTAGGAGTTGTAGAGCGGGATCGGCGCGAGGCGCAGCACATCCGGCTCGCGCCAGTCGCCGATCACGCCGGCCGCGCTCAGCAGGTCATGACAGCGTTTAGCCGCCGCGGCCGGCCGCGCTATTCGCAGGCTTAGCTGGCAGCCGCGCTGCGCCGTGGCGCTCGGGGTGATGATGTCCACCAGCCCCGCGAGCCGTGTTTCAATCAGCTGTCGCAGAAATCCCGTGAGCGCTATCGATTTCTCTCGGATTCGGAGCATCCCGGCGCGCTGGAAAATATCCAAAGATGCCAGGAGCGGCGCCGTCGACAGCACGGGCGGATTGCTGATCTGCCAGCCCTGCGCACCGGCGATCGGCACGAACTGCGGTCCCATCTCAAAGCGTGTGTCCTGATCATGTCCCCACCAGCCGGTGAACCGCGGTAAGGCGCTGCGTGCATGGCGTTCGTGCACAAAGCAGCCTCCGATGGCGCCAGGTCCGGCGTTGAGATACTTGTAGCTGCACCAAACGGCGAAATCCACGTTCCAATCGTGCAGGCTCAGCGGAATATTGCCGATGCCGTGGGCAAGATCGAGGCCCACGGCCGCGCCGGCACGGCGTGCCGCAGCGGTCAGGAGCTTAAGGTCCAATGTTTGTCCGGTGAGATATTGAACGCTCGGCAGCAGCACCATCGCCAGCTTGTTTCCTTCCTGCTCGATGCGGCGGATCACATCCTCCGTTCGTAAGGCCCTTTCGCCGGGACGCGGTTCGACTTCAATCAGATGCTGAGCTTCAGTCAAACCGTGAAAATTCAGCTGCGATACGACGGCGTATCGATCTGAAGGAAACGCGGATTTCTCGATCAGCAGCCGATTGCGCTCGCCGTCTGGCCGGAAAAAACTCACCATCATTAGGTGCAGGTTCACGGTCAGCGAATTCATTGCCACGACCTCGACAGGATGCGCGCCGACGAGGGCGGAAAGCGTTGCGGCGGCGTGTTCGTGGTACTTGATCCACGGACGTTCCGCGGTGTGGTGGCCGAGAACTCCCAAGCGCTGCCAATCCTTCAGCTCCTGCTCGACGTACTGTGCCGCCGTTTTAGGCTGTAGGCCCAGCGAATGGCCGCATAGGTAGATCGAGCGCCGTCCCGCACTGTCGAAAGGATGATGGAATTGATCCGCGAAGACAGCCAGCGGATCGGCCGCATCCCTGGCCAGCGCGTCGGCCGAATCGGCAGAATCGGGCGTCATTAGTGCGGCTCCTGCATGACCTCGCCGCACACACTGCAGGTACGATTCGCGGCGCTCGAATAGAACCTGGAAAAAATCTCTGGCAGCTGCGTTTCGATATTGCGCACCACGACACGTTCCAGATACAGGCAATGTCCGCAGTGCTCACAATACCAGGAAAATCCGTCCAGTTCATCCGGGTTGCGGCGCCGTTCCACCACGATTCCGACACTGCCTGCCGGACGTTGCGGTGAGTGGGGAACTTCGGGCGGCAGCAGGAATATTTCGCCTTGCCGAATGGGCACATGGGTGATCCGGCCGTTCTGCACCGTTTTGAGCAACATATCCCCTTCCACCTGGAAGAAGAATTCCTCGCTCGGATCGTGGTGAAAATCCTTGCGCGCGTTGGGGCCACCCACGGCCATTACGATGAAGGCACTATCTTCGAACAGCAGCTTGTTGCCCACCGGCGGCTTGAGCAGATCCCGATTCTGTTCGATCCAGCGCTGCAGATTGAAGGGCGGGGCTAGTTGCATGAGCACCATTATAGCGACGCGGTGAAAATTCGCCGCTCTTCGCGCAGTTCAAAGCAGCGGAGGTTTGCTATGCGTACACCGACAGAGGCGGGCGGTTTCTGGTGCGGGGCGAGATATTGAGGGCCAGCTAGGACGTCGCGCAGCTGACCTGCACCGGCTTGGCATGCGGTACGTCCAAGCGCAGCGCGCTCAATGTGCCACCCCAGACGCAACCCGTATCGAGGCCGGTGACATTGCCCCGATCGAAAAAGCCCAATGTCGACCAGTGACCAAAGATCACGCGCGGTCCTCGCCAGCGTGCCGCCGCTGCTTCGAACCAAGGGATGAGCGACTTCGTCTGCGGCTTTCCGGGCGCTCCCTTGGCGCGGAGCATGAGTCGACCGTTGGTGTCCACATAGCGCAGTCGCGTAAAGCAGTTGGCGATGAATCGCAGTCGTGCCTCGCCTTCGAGGTCATCGTGCCACAGGTCGGGCTGATCGCCATACAGCCGCTCGAATAATCGCGTGGGGTCGCGCTGTAGCGCGCTCTCGAATTGGCGGGCATTTTGCCTTGCCAACGGCAAATCCCATTGCGGCGCCAAGCCCGCGTGCAGCATGCAGACATTCAGCGTTGCGTCTTCGTGGAACAGAGGCAAACCCGCGAGCCACTCGAGCAGAGCATGGCGTTCGGGAGCAGCCAGTATTTCGCTCAAGGTATCGTCGTGGCCGCTCTGAGCGGCTCCGAACGCCACGGCAAGCAGGTGTAAATCGTGGTTCCCGAGGGTGACCGTCGCGGCGGCGCCGAGTGAACGAATTCTGCGCAGCACTCCGAGCGAATCGGGCCCACGATTCACCAAATCGCCTACGAACCACAACTGGTCGCGATCCGCAGAGAACCGAATGGCTGCGAGCAGGACGCCGAGTTCTGCGTTACAGCCTTGCACGTCGCCTATTGCGTACAGCGCCATTCGCCGCTGCGTCCTAGTGCAGCACTCCGGGCATCGCCAATCTGAACGGGGCGATGGGCGCATCGAACTGTTGCCCGTCGTCGGCCACCATCTGATAGCTGCCCTGCATGGTTCCGACAGGCGTTTCGATGACGGCGCCGCTCGAGTAGCGGAAGCCCTGGCCCGGCTTTAAATAGGGCTGCTCACCGACCACGCCGTCTCCGCGTGTCTCTTTCACGTTGCCATTCGCATCCGTGATGATCCAGTGGCGCGTCAGCAGACGCGCGGGAACTTGGCCTTCATTGCGAATGGTGATGGTGTACGAAAATACAAAGCGCTTGTCGCGGGGATCGGACTGCTCTTCGATATAGGAGGTTTCGACCTCGACGCGAATTCTGGGACTCACCGGCTCGGATGTCATGTCTTGCATTGCACTACTTCAGACGCACGGCGAGCACATCGCAGTGCGCGGCATGCAGTACCGTATCTTCCGTAAAATTCATCAGAATCGCGATACCGTGGCGCTCACGGCTGCCGAGAACGATGAGGTCCACCTGCTCCTCTTTCGCAACCCGCAGAATCTCGGTCTTGGTATGGCCGAACTCCACCCGCCAGGTGGCGCTCGGCAGCGCCAGTCGTGTGACCAGCGAGCCCAATTTCTCTCGAGCGCGCTCGATCATGGAATCCTCGATTTGCGGCGAGGGCATCAACGACTCACCGATGGGTTCGACCGGTACGAATTCCACCACATGCAAGACGACCATGGAGGCATTCGAGTACGCAGCCTGGGTACGTCCGGCAATGGCAACTTGTTCACTATCCTGCGACAGATCGAGCAGCACCAGGAGCTTGTTGTATCCCGCCATGCGATCAAGTATAGCCGACCAGTCGGGAGTAATGGGCGGCGAGCAGGCCGAATTGCACCGGTGCCAGCGTTTCCGGCCGCAATTGCGGATCGATACCGCAGGATTCAATATCCTGTGCGGCGAGCAGGCCCTTGAGTGAGTTGCGCAAGGTCTTGCGCCGATGCGAGAAAGCCGCCGTCACCAGAGTTCGCAGCACTCCTTCATGGCCGATGTCAAAGCGAGGGCTCTGCGAGGGCCGCAGGTGCACGATGGCGGACCACACCTTGGGCCGCGGCTGGAAGGCGCCTGGACCGACGTCGAACAGACCTTCGACCTCGGCGACGGCCGCGAGCATCACGGTCAGGCGACCGTAGTCCTTGGTTCCGGGCTGCGCGGCCATGCGGTCGACGACTTCCTTCTGCAGCATGAAGTACATATCTGATATTGCGGCGCGCTGGTTCAGCAAGCGGAACAGCAGGGGAGTGGAAATGTTGTAGGGCAGGTTGCCGACAATGCGCAGTGGCCCGCCCGCACCCCGCAAACGGATGAAGTCGGTGTCTAACACGTTCTCGACGTGCACTTGAAGGCCGCTCCCTGCCCGCGGATCGGCCTTGAGCAACTGCGCCAAATCACGGTCGATTTCGATCACGTCCAAGTGCTTGGCGCGCTCGAGCAAACCCCAGGTCAATGCGCCGCGTCCCGGGCCGACTTCTACGATGCGCTCGCCGGCGAGCGGCGCGACGGTGTCGATGATCCGGCGGATGACATGCCGATCATGCAGAAAATGCTGACCGAATCGCTTACGAACCGGCATGCCGGGAAGCACTGGTCAATTCGATGGCGAGGCCTAAGGCCGCGCGCAAGCTGCCGCCATCTGCGTTGCCGGTTCGCGCCAAATTCAACGCGGTACCGTGATCGACACTGGTGCGCACAATGGGCAGTCCCAGGGTGATGTTCACTGCGTCGCCGAATCCCACGTGCTTGATCACCGGCAGTCCCTGATCGTGGTACATCGCGACGATGACATCGGCCGTTTGCAGGAAGCGCGGAGTAAATGCGGTATCTGCGGGCACGGGTCCCTGAATGTTCAGGCCCTCGGCGCGGAGCTCGTCGATGACGGGCCGAATCACGTCGATTTCCTCCGTCCCCAAGTGACCGGCCTCGCCTGCGTGCGGGTTCAGGCCAAGCACGGCGATGCGCGGCTTTTCCATGGAAAAATGCCGGCCCATATCCATGTGGACGATACGCAGCGTGGTGCGCAGCCGCTCACGGGTGATGGCGCGCGGCACGTCGATGAGCGCCAGGTGAGTCGTCACCAGCGCGACGCGCAACTGACCGCTGATCAACATCATGACCGGCATGGCGGCTCGCGTTCTTGCTGCAAGGTACTCGGTATGGCCGGTAAATGAATAACCCCCATCCATGAGCGTGCTCTTTTGCACGGGCGCGGTGACCATGGCCGCAAATTCGCCGTTCATGCAGCCGTCGCAGGCACGGTTCAGCATCTCGATGACGTAGGCGGCGTTGCGCGCGTCGGTCTCGCCGGCGATCACGGGGCGGGCGGTGGGAATATGCATGACGACAAGCCTGCCCGCACGATGTGGCGTTGCGTGCTTGAAGGGATCGTAGCGTTCGATGACGAGCGGCAAACCCAAGCTATCGGCGGCCGCCGCCAGCAGGCCCGCGTCGGCAGCGACGATCAGGTCTGCATCCCACGCGGACTGAGCCAAAGCCACGCAGGTGTCCGGCCCAATTCCGGCGGGCTCACCCGAAGTGATCACTATCCGGGGTATGTACACCGCCGCGCGCGCCTACACCCTGATGCCGGCGCTGATGACGACGCGGTGCGACACGATCACATTTTGACTTCAACGAAGGCTTCGTCGCGTAAGCGGCGTAACCACAGCTCCGTTTCTTCGTCCGCTTTGCCCTCGCGGATAGCGGCAAACGCACGCTGTCTGCGCACGTCGTCCGTGCTGTCGTAGGTGCGCGTGCCCAGCATTTGCACGATATGCCACCCGTATCGAGATTTGAACGGCTCGCTGATCTCTTTGTCCTTCAAGTCCGCAATCGCCTTGTCGAATTCCGGCACGAACGTGCCCGGTCCGCTCCATCCCAAATCACCGCCGTCCGGCGCAGAGCCTGGGTCGGCGGAATTGGTCGATGCCAGTCCGGCGAAGTCCTCGCCCTTCAAGATGCGGTCGCGCAGCTTGGCCAATTTCTGACGTACCGTCTCGTCGTCGTCAAGCTCGTTCGTCTTCATCAAAATGTGGCGTACATGAATCTGGTTGATGATGACCTGGGCTTCGCCGCCCCGCCGTTCGTTCAACTTGACGATATGAAACCCGCTGGGGGTGCGCACGGGCTCGCTGACATCGCCCGGCTTCATGCGCGTGACGAGATCCAAAATGAATTGCGGCAGCTGGGTGCCCTTGCGCCAGCCGAGCTGGCCGCCGTCCAACGCCGTCTGACTATTGGAATTGGCGATCGCGAGCTGGCCGAAGTCCTCGCCCTTGGTGGCCCGCGCAGCCAAATCCTGCGCCTTGCGTGTGATTTCCTCTAACTGCTGCGGAGTGGCGGCTTCGGGCAGCGACAGCAGGATATGCGATACGTTGAATTCATCGTTGGCCGCGGACGTTTGCTGGCGCGACAGGAACTGCTCCAGATCATGCGGGCTGACATTGATGTGCGCAATGACGTCGCGCTGCCGCAAAGTGCTCAAGGTCAATTCTTTGCGCATGCTCTCGCGGTATTGCTTGTAGTCGACGCCCTGTGCCGTGAGTGCCGTCGGCAGCTGATCGAAAGGGATTTTGTTGCGGCTCGCAATTTCCTGCAGGGCGCTGTTCAATTGTTCGTCCGACACCGTCAAGCCGACACGTTTGGCGTGCTGCGCCTGGATTTCCTGCAAGATCAACCGGTCGAGCACCTGCTGTTTGAGCACGCTCTGAGAGGGCAGCTCGACTTTCTGCTCCTGCAGCCGCTTCGTGACCGCGTCCATCTGGGCATCCAACTCGCTTTTCAGCACCAGGCCGTCGTTGACGATGGCGGCAATACGGTCGAGCATTTCGCCGTGAACGCCGATATCCCGGGTCTGCGCATGGGGCGCCGAAGACAGCAGCAGCGCGGCGACTGAATTTAAGCAAAGGAAGGCAAATTTACGCATGAATCGAGGTCATCCTGGTCAGGGGGCCGGATTTTGGGCATTTGGATCGCGGGTCGAGTATCCGCGAATCTCTCGCTCCAAGAAGGTATTCGCAGGTTTTCCGACCGAACTTAGGCCCGTGAGTTCCAATTGTAATGCAATCGACGTATCTAGTCCCGGGGTGCCGTTGGTCACCCTGACATAGCGCCGCTGCACGACCTGAATCTTCCAGCAGCAGCTTTTGTATTCAAATCCAGCCACTTGCTCGATGGTTTGATGGTCTTGCAGGGAATATACCCAGCGCCCGACGGTATTCCAGTGGTCAGCTATCGGCCAGGCGAATGACCCATCCCACTGCTTCAGTATGGGTGCTTGAGTGAGGGCGTTCTGCTGAAAACGGTAACCTATGTTCACGACCCGGGTGGGGTCGGGGCGGTACTGCACCGAAACCTCGGATTTATCTGTTTGCGAGGTGTAGGGATTGTATAAATAGTCAAAATTGAAGCTGAAGTGCTTGTAGGCGGTCACCGCGACCTCTGCGACCAAGTCCGAGGCAGGAAAGGCCTCCAGCACCTGGCCCGATGGGGCGGCGAGAGTCTGTAAAGGCAACCCGGAGACATATTGCCCTGGTAAGACCTGCAGTATTTGGCCCCGTGAGTTCACCAATGCCTGCCCAGGCAAGGCGAAGGGATTGACTCCCGGGATGGTGACGAGAGTCTGCCCGGTCTGCGCGATATCTTCGGGCAGGCCGACCCGCGGGATGGAGAAGTAGCGGATTTGGCCGATGGTAGCCGACAGATATTGAGCTCCCGAGACGTGGTCGAAGAGCCGGGTGGTCAGGGCAAGGGCCACCTGATTGGCGTCGCCGATTCGATCTTCGCCCACGTATCGATTGGTGCGGAACAGCTCCGTGAGATTCAGGTCGGGCAGTCCGGTATCGAATATCGGCAGCGCATCTTGATTGCGATACGGCACATAGCTGTAAACCACGCGAGGCTCGAGAGTCTGGGTGCGCTGTCCCTGCGAACCGGTGTCGCGCTCAAACACCAATCCCGCGTCCACCCTGGCATAGGGCAGCGCCCGCGTCGGGGTACTGGAGGCGCCGACGGCCGCATCCCTCAAGTCATACTGCGTGAAGTCGTAGCCGATGGCGGGTTCGAAAAAATAACCCAATCCGCGGCTCGACCAGCGTAGCTCCGGCGCCACGTTCACGCGCGCTCCCGTCGCGCCGATTTCGCGCACGAAATTGACGGCCTCGCTGTCCAGCGCGAATTCGAATTGGCTATTCAGTATCGGCCACAGCGCATTCCCTTGAATACGCGGCACGCGCGAGTATGGCCGCTCGTCGGGCGGCACCGTGATGTCGATGGTTTGGAAATTCTGCAGCTCCCCCCGGATCCGCCAGACATCGTCGTAATAGAGCACGTCCGCGCGCCGTTCCAGAAAGGTCACGCTGGTCTGATCGGAGCCCACGGCGAAGTCTTCGAAGTAATTATGGTCGCTGACATTGGCGATGTCGGCGTCGAAGCGCATCCCTCGTTTGAAATCCGTGATGTCCGTGAAATGCAGGTAGCTGCGATCACCGTGCGCCTGCGAATCATTCGGCAAGAAAGTGGTATCGAGCTGGCCGTGCAAGTTCGAACCCAGATAGCGAAACTGGCCGGCGAGCTGCACGCCGCGCGAGGTCAGTAAACCCGGGGTCAGAGTGAGATCGTAGTTCGGCGCCAGGTTGAAATAGTAGGGAACTTCCAATTCGAACCCGTTGCTTCCGGAATGCCCGAAGCTCGGGAACAACACGCCGCTCTTGCGCTCGTCGCCGACGGGAAACGAGATGTACGGCGTGTAGAAAATCGGCACGTCTTTGAAGCGCATGGTCACGTTGCGCGCGACTCCCTCCTGCGCCTTGGAGTCGATGTTGAGCGAGGACGCCTGCAGCATCCAGTCCTCGTTGCCTACCGGGCAGGATGTGTAGCGCACCTGTGTCAAGGTCACTTTGCCGTCAGGCAGAACATCGATGTCCTTGGCGAAGCCGCGCCCGTTGCGATCCATGAGCTGAAAGTTCGCCTTGTCGAAATTTGCGGCGCCGCTGGTGTCGTAGCTGCCCGTGTCGCTGCGCACCCGCAATTTCGGATCTTCGAAATCCACGCTTCCCTTGACCGCGACGCGCCCCGTCTTTTCGTTGTAGTTGACCGAGTCGGCGGCTACGGTGCGGGCATCCTGGCGCAACTTGACGCGGCCGTTGAGCACGGCGTTGCGGTCGGCGTCGAATTCGGCAGCGTCGCTGTCGATGTGAATTCGATGATCGTCCGCGGCGATGTCGGAGGTGAGCGGCGGGCGGTACTTGGGTGGAGCAGGGCACATGTCCCCGGCCCGCACCAGGGCGGCGGCCGCGAGGCAGAAGACGATGAATGCGGCTCGAACGTGAAACGCCATGGACAAAATGCATCGCCTTAGTCGGTATACTACTGGCCGCCGCATTTGCGGTGGGTGAATGGTCAAGCATGGGTCTACCGGATGCAAGCGATTCCCGCCTGGCGGATTTGACTCGATGGGTGTTCGACGATCTGGGATTCGCCGGCAGCCGCATCGCGCCTGCCTCGGCTGATGCGAGTTTCCGCCGCTATTTCCGTGTGACCCGCGGCCAGGACACCTACATCGTGATGGACGCTCCGCCGGACAAAGAAGACCTCGAGCCGTTCACCAACGTGGCGAGGATTTTGCTCGAGATCGGCCTGAACGTACCGATGGTGCTGGCAAGAGAACCCAAGCGGGGGTTCTTGTTGCTATCGGACCTGGGTCGGCGTCTATATCTTGATGAACTGGTCGATGTGGGCGCGGCGGACCGGCTGTACGCGGATGCGTTGGGCGCGCTGGCGACCCTGCAGACGGCCGATCATACATTGTCGCGTAAGCTGCCGCGTTACGATCACGCCCTGCTGATGCGTGAAATGGAACTCATGCCGGAGTGGTTTTTGCGCGGCCATTTGCGCCTGCAAGTCGGCGCGTCGGAGCGCAGCATGCTGGACCGACTTTTCGAGACGTTGACGCAGTCCGCTTTGGCGCAACCTGCCGTTTTCGTGCATCGCGACTATCATTCGCGAAATCTGCTGGTGACCGAGCAAGGCAATCCGGGCATTTTGGATTTCCAAGACGCCGTGCAGGGACCCGTCACTTACGATTTGGCGTCCTTGCTCAAGGACTGCTATGTCGCGTGGCCCGCAGCCCGGGTGCGCGCGTGGGCTGTGCAATACCGCGAGCAGCTGCTGGCGAGGAGATTTCCAGTGGGGGCGACCGAAGGCGAGTTCATCCGCTGGTTTGATTTGGTCGGCTTGCAACGGCATATCAAGGTGCTGGGGATCTTTGCGCGCCTGTTCTATCGCGACGGCAAGTCGCAATACCTTGGGGACTTGCCGCGCGTGCTGCGCTACACGAAAGAGGCGGCGGAGCAGTACGCAGAGACGGCGCAATTCGCCGAGTTCATCGCCACGCGCATCGAACCTGCGTTTCAGTCCGCGCAGGATCGCGCACTCGCGTGAACGCTGCGCTCGAACGGCCTCGCGCCGCCATGATCCTTGCAGCCGGTCGCGGTGAGCGTCTGCGTCCGCTCACCGACACCACACCCAAGCCGCTGCTGCGTGTGCGCGGCCAGCCGCTGATCGAGCGTCATGTCGTCGCTTTGGCCCGCGCCGGGATCGGTCGAATTGTCATCAATCTCGCTTGGCTGGGTTCGCAAATACGCGACTAC
Source organism: Gammaproteobacteria bacterium (assembly GCA_043742845.1). GTDB lineage: Bacteria > Pseudomonadota > Gammaproteobacteria > Steroidobacterales > Steroidobacteraceae > Bog-1198. The sequence continues at coordinate 17,422 of JAYTXS010000380.1, read as the reverse complement.
CTGGGGGACGGCGCGCGCTACGGCGTCGCGATCATTTACAGCGAAGAGCAGCCGCGTGCGCTCGACACCGGCGGCGGCATCTTTCGCGCGTTGCCGCATCTCGGACCCGGGCCTTTTGCCGTGATCAGCGGCGACATCGTTACGGATTTTCCGTTCGATACTCTCGAACTCGCGGCTGATCGCGATGCGCATTTGGTGCTGGTGCCGAATCCGCCGTATCACCGCGCCGGAGATTTCGGATTGAAGCATGGGCTCGCATTGGCAATGGCTGCGAGTCGCTACACATTTGGGAATATTGCGGTGTATCGGCAGGCATTCTTCGCCGGCTGCAGCGATGGTGTGTTTCCCGTAGCGCCGCTGATGCGCAGGGTCATGGCGGTGCAACGCTGCTCGGCGGAGCTTTATGCCGGGTCATGGGAGAACGTTGGAACGCCAGAGCAGCTGGCAGCGTTGAATGGAGATTCAGGCCCGCCGGGTGGGCGTGACCGCGGGCAGGAATAAGCCCTGCTTTTTGAGTCCCCCAAGGTCAAGCTGTCGGTGAGTTTCGCTAGCGGTATAATGGCTTCGTGAACCACTTCAAAGGTATACCCATTGCCCTAGCTGCCGTACCGATCAGGAGCGGAGAAAAATATCATACGCCTCAAGGCTTTACGGCGATTAAGGACGGGATCAAGCAGAGCGCGACGGCTCAACCGTTGCCGGTCGGTAGGAAGCCGCCGTGGCTGCGCGCGCCAATGCCGTCCGGCAAGGAATTCAAGGCGGTCAAAGACATTGTGCGCCAGCACCGTCTGAGCACGGTATGCGAGGAGGCGAAGTGCCCGAATATCGGCGAATGCTGGAATGCCGGAACGGCGACCATTATGTTAATGGGTGCCGTGTGCACTCGAGCCTGCCGATTTTGTGCGGTGGACACCGGTAATCCTCGCGGCTGGCTGGATGAAGAAGAGCCGGAGAACGTTGCGCGCTCGGTGGCACTGATGGGTCTTAAGTACGTGGTGCTCACGTCGGTCAACCGGGATGACCTCGCGGACGGCGGGTCCGCCCACTATGCGGCGGCCATTCGCGCCATCAAACGTCGTAATCCCGATACCGCCGTCGAGGCGCTGACGCCGGATTTTCAAGGTGTCCTGCGCGATGTACATACCGTTCTCGATTCGGGCTTGGACGTGTTCGCGCAGAACGTGGAGACTGTCGAGCGTCTGACTCACCCGGTGCGCGATCCGCGTGCGGGATACGCGCAGACCATCAAGGTGTTGCGTGCGGCAAAAGCCCACAACCATAAGGTCCTGACAAAAACGAGCGTGATGCTGGGCCTGGGCGAGAGCGACACCGAGATTCGCCGGACCATGGAGGACTTGCGCGCCGCGGCGGTCGATATACTGACCTTGGGGCAGTATCTGCGCCCGACGCCGAATCATCTGAATGTCGAGCGTTTCGTGACCCCCGCCGAATTCGATCAGTACCGCCAGTGGGCACTGGCCTTAGGGTTCCTGGAGTGCGTGTCCGGGCCGTTGGTGCGCTCGAGCTATCGCGCGGAACAGGCGCTGGCCCGCAATAACGCCGGCGTCGTCAACTCATGAACGATGTGCCTCTGATCAGACATCTCGGGCTGGCGCCCTACGTGCCCATCTGGCGGGCGATGCAGAAGTTCACCGACGAGCGGGACGTTTCGACCACGGATGAGATTTGGTTCGTCGAACACCCACCGGTATTTACCCTGGGTATGAACGCCGGCCGTGAACATGTGCTGTCGCCCGGCGACATTCCGGTGGTGCAGATCGACCGCGGCGGTCAGGTGACTTACCACGGTCCAGGCCAACTCGTGGTCTATCCTCTCGTCGATCTGCGGCGCCGGCGATTAGGCGTTCGCGAGCTGGTCATGGCTCTTGAGAATGCCGTCATTGCCTATGTTGCCGAACTCGGCGTGGCGGCGCAGGGCTCGCGCGCGGCGCCCGGGGTGTATGTCGGCGGCGCCAAGCTCGCTAGTGTTGGATTGCGAATTCGTCGCGGCGCGAGTTATCACGGATTGGCGCTCAACGTCGCCGTGGATCTCGCGCCATTTGAGCGCATCAATGTCTGTGGGCACCGGGGCCTTGCGGTAACCCGGCTCGCGGATCATGTCCCTGCATTGACCGGTGATGCCGCATCCTGCACGGGCGCTCGCCTTGGAATAATTGACGTGGTGGTTCAGGGACTCACGCCGCATCTGTTGCGGGAACTCAAGTTTGAGCCCGGCTACAGCGCCATCAGCACCGATTTGCAGGCCGTCAACTCGCGGTAGACCGCATCGAGCTGCGCGCGGCTGGTGGCATGCACCATGTAGGTGAGTGCCAGGAAATTGCCGTCTGCGCTGGTGCGGATGCGAACGCGGGACTCCTCGAGGGTCCCTGTGTGCCGTTCAATGATGGCTTGGGTAAGGGTGCGTAGTTCGTCGCCGTGTCGGCCCATGACCTTGATGGGGACGTCGCTGGGGAATTCCTGCAGATCGGCGTCGCTCATAGCGCCGGCGTCCCTGCAAGTTCGCGCGTGTACTCAGTAAAGGCAGCGCTGATTCGCTTGAACATGGGTCCTGGCTTGCCATTGCCGATCGCAGCGCCGTCGAGCTGCGTCACCGGCAGCACGCCGCGCGTGGCGAAGGCCAGCCAGATTTCATCTGCTGTGCGTAATTCGGATTCGGTGACGCGGCGACTTTCGCTGTGAAACTTCAATCGAGCGGCAAGTTCGCCGACGACGTCGCGGGTCGTGCCCGGCAAAATATGATGGCCGTTGCACGGGGTGTAAATGATGCCGCCTTTGATGACGTGAACGGTGGTTGACGAGCCTTCGGTCAGCTCGCCGCCCTCGAGCATGATGGTTTCAAATGCGCCGGCATCGGTGGCGTGCTTCTTGAGCAGGATATTGGCCAGTAACGCCGTGGACTTGATGTCGCGCCGTGCCCAGCGCGTGTCCGCAGCCGTCACCGCGGCAACACCTTGATTCACGAAGGATGGCTCCAGCGGTTCCAGGGCCGTGGCATAGGCGAACAAGGTGGGCTTCAAGCCCTCCGGCCATGAGTGATTGCGCCCGAACTCCGCCCCCCGGGTTGTTTGTAGGTACAAATAGGCATCGACCGCGGAATTGCGGGCGATCAGATCCCTGCAAATTTCTGCCCAATCGGCGTGCGATAGGGGAGGAGGCATGCGGATGGCGGCCAAGCTGCGATTAAGCCGGTCCAGATGCTCGCGCAAGCGAAATGGACGTGAAGCGTAAACGGGCAATACCTCATAGACCGCGTCGCCGAACAGAAATGCACGGTCCAACGGCGAGACGCGCGCCTCGGCCAATGGTTGGTAAGTGCCGTTTAAATAGCAAATTGGCAGCGGCATGATGGCGGGTTCAGGTCTGGTTCAAGCGAACCACAGCCGAATGGTGTCGATCAAGCGGCGCCACCAGCCTCCGCCGCTCACGCTCTTGAGCGGATGCAGGGGCATGGTCGCTAGAGTTTGGCTACCAGTGAACACCCGCAGGCTGCCGACGCTCATGGCGGAGGTCAGGGGCGCAATCAAACGCGGCTGAATTTCGGTGGCGGTCTTGATGTCCGCCGCGCCGCGCGGCACGGTGATATAGAGGTCATCCGTGATGCCGAGATTCACCTCGGGGCTCTGACCCTTCCATACGCGCGCAGTCGCAAGCACGGCGCCGCCCTTGACCGCTAGCTTGGTGTCGTAGAACGTGAATCCATAGTTGAGGAGCGCGGTGCTGGCATTCTCGCGTTCCTTCATGCTGCCCGACCCCATCACCACCGATACCAGGCGCATGCCGTCGCGCAGCGCGGAAGTCACCAGGCAAAAGCCCGCCGAATCCGTGTGGCCGGTCTTCAAGCCATCGACTGTAGGATCCTTTTCAAGCAGACCGTTGCGATTTTGCTGCTTAATTCCGTTGTGCTCGAATTCGTGCACGGAAAACCATTTGTAGTACTGCGGATACTCGCGAATGATGGCGTTGGCCAGCAACGACAAATCGCGCGCTGTGGTGTAGTGCTGCGGCGAGGGCAGTCCCGAGCTGTTCTCGAAATGACTGCCTACCATATTCAAGCGCTTGGCATTGGCATTCATCATCTGCGCGAACGTCTCTTCGGTGCCGGCAATGCGCTCGGCCAGCGCGATGGTCGCGTCATTTCCCGATTGCACGATCATCCCGAGGATCAAATCCTCGACCGATACCGGTTTGCCCAGCTCGATAAAGGTGCGCGAACCCTCCGAGCGCCAGGCATGTTCGCTCACCATTACCTGCTCGTTGAGCTTGAGTTTGCCGGCTGCCAGTTCCTGAAAGACGATGTAGGCCGTCATGAGCTTGGTAAGACTTGCCGGCTCTTCCCGCGCCGTGGCGTCCTTGGCGGCGAGAATCTTGTCGGTGCGATAATCGACGACGACATACGCGCGCGCGCCGACCTGCGGCGCAGTCGGGATAGTTGCCGGGGTGGGAGCCGCGGCAGGCGTTTCGGCAAGACAGGGGACGGCCACAAAGGCGGCAAGGGAAACGCAGGCCAGAAGGGAACGAAACATGATAGTGGGAGACCTCGAAGGTAATTGTTGTTGGGGATTATGCACGACGGCGCCGGTGCCTAGGCTAGCAGCCATACCGGCTGCTAATCGAGCGCCAGATGGGCGTCGTGCACGCCTACGCGTTCGAGCGCGGCGACCACACGGTCGAATTTCGCGACGTCGGGTATGGGACCGATGCGAACTCTGAACATTCTGCGGCCGGCAATCTGGTCGTCGCGGACGAATACCTTGCCGTAGCCGCCATCGCGCAATTTCTCGACCAAGTGATCCGCGTTCGCCGGATCGGAGAAGGCGCCGGCCTGCACGAATAGCGTTGGAGTCGCTGCCGGAGTCTGCGGTGCCGTCGGCGGCGCCGAGATTGCGGCAACGGCCGCGGTCGGCGCGGCGGCCGCGGCGGTGAGCGGCCCCGTCGTGGGCGCATCGATGGTTCGAACTTCCACCATGGCCGTGCCGTTGCGCAACATGTCGAGCTTGGCGGCGGCCGTGTAGGAGAGATCGATGATTCGATTGCCGACGAAAGGCCCGCGATCGTTGACCCGCACCACGACGCTGCGGCCATTTTGCAGATTCGTCACTTGGACGTAGGCGGGGAGCGGCAAGGTCTTATGTGCGGCCGTCATGCCGTACATGTCGTAGGCTTCGCCGGTGGACGTGCGCACCTTGTGAAAGCCCGGCCCGTACCAGGACGCGACACCGCGTTCTCGGTACCCAACGCTCGAGGACAGAACGAAGTAACGTACGCCGAAAACATCGTAAAACGGTGGGTTGCCGCTACGAGATCGCGGCTCGGCGTGCGCCACGGCATCCGGCACGGAGTCTGCGAGCGGTGGCGGAATGGCGGGAGCGGCCGGCGGCGGCGTATTGAGGCAGGCCGTCAAGGCCACCGTGACGTTGATTGTCAGCGCGGCGGCAAATGCGCGGCGGAGCATCACTGCTGCGTGACCCGAGGCGGTGCGGCCGGAGTGGGCGCGGCCGGCACAGGCGCGACCGGCACTGGCGCGACCGGCCCTGGTAGGGTCGGCACGGGTGCTGTCTGCAGCGGTGCCACGCGGGCGGCATCGCTCAGCAACACTTGCTGTTTCACGGCGGCCGCCAACTCGTAGACGGCCATGGCGTACAGTGCGCTGTGGTTGTAACGGGTGATCACATAGAAATTGTTGTAGCCCACACGCCAGTGCACCCCGTCAGTCTCGTCGGCGGCAATCAACAGGGCGGGAGCCTCTGTGGGCAGCGAGCTGTCGAAATTCACGCCCTTCGTGTGCAGCGACGCCACCGTTTCCGACAACGCCAGCTTGCGGCCGTCGAGGTCTGCCGATTTTCCCTCCGCGACGCTGGCTTCGCTCAACACCGGCTCACCGGCATTCCAGCCATGTTCCTTGAGGTAATTGCCGACGCTGGAGCACACGTCCTGCCAGTTGTTCCATAGGTTGATATGGCCGTCGGCATCCGCGTCGACGGCATAGCGCCGGTAGTTGGACGGCATGAATTGCGGCGCGCCCATCGCGCCGGCGTAGGAACCCTTCAGGCTCAATGGATCGACTCCCAGATCGCGGGTGAGCAGAAGATACTGTTCGAGCTCATCGCGGAAGAATTTTGCCCGTGCGGGATAATCGAAGGCCAGGGTGGTGAGCGCATCGAGGACTCGGTAAGACCCAGTCAGGCGTCCATAGTAGGTTTCGACCCCGAGGATGGCCGCCAGATATTCCGGCGCCACGCCACTGCGAATGCTGGCTTGATCCAGCGCCTGGCGGTGCGCGATCCAAAATTCCGTGCCTTCGCGGATGCGCCTTTCGGTGAGGAAGATCGGGCGATACTCGAACCACGCCTTGGCTTTTTCCGCTGGGCGATCCATCGCCTCGATAATCGTGGGCTGGCTCTGCGCAGCCTTCAGCAGCTTGCGCAATTGATGCTTTGTTAAAGGAGTGGTGCTCGACATGTGAGCGATGAAATCCTTCACATCGGGACGCCTGATGTCGATGGCCGCCGCAGGGCCGCAGGCCGCGCACAAAACCGCGGCCAGGAACAAATGCTTCGAGCGGATAAAGGTGCGCACGCGGCTACGACCCAATGAGCTTGCGATGCGAATGTAGCGACATCAATATACCGAACCCCGCAAGCAGCGTGACCATGGAGGTGCCGCCGTAGCTGATCAGCGGCAAGGGCACTCCGACCACGGGCAGTATGCCGCTCACCATGCCGGAATTGACGAACACATAGACGAAGAAGCTGAGCGCGATGGCGCCGCCCGTCAAGCGCGCAAAGGTGTCCTGCCCTTGCATGGAAAGATATAGCGCTCGCCCAATGACGACGCCGTACAGCGACAGTATCAGCAGCTGGCCGAGCAAGCCGAACTCCTCGCCGATGACGGCGAAAATGAAATCGGTGGATCGTTCCGGCAGGAATTCCAGTTGCGCCTGGCTGCCGTTCATGTAGCCCTTGCCGAACACTCCACCGGAACCGATGGCGATTTGCGACTGGATGATGTGGTAACCGGCACCGAGCCGGTCGGTCTCAGGATTCAGGAAAGTCAGTATTCGCTGGCGCTGATAATCATGAATGAAATGCCAAGCCCCCCAGGCGGCGCCGCCGAGCAGTGGAATGGAAATCAAGATGAGCTGAAACTGCAGCCCCGCCAGCAGCATGACGATGAGTCCGGAGGCGGCAATCAACAGCGCCGTGCCAAGGTCCGGCTGAGTGACGATCATGGCCGTCGGAATGCCAATCATGATGCCCATGACCACCAAATCCTTAAAGGTCGGCGGCAACGGCCGCTCGTGCATGTACCAGGCGCACATCATGGGCACCGCGAGCTTCATGATCTCGGAGGGTTGAAAGCGCATGAAACCCACGTCGAGCCAGCGTTGAGCTCCCTTGCCGATATGGCCGGTGACATCGACCACGACCAGCAGCAGCACGCCGATGACATACGCGATGGGCGCAAACAAGCGCAGGTACTGCGGGGTAGCGAGTCTGGCGAGCGCGATCAAAGCGGTGACGGCGATGCCGATGTTCACCAAGTGATGCTCCACCATTTTCCAGTTTTGTCCCGAAGCGCTGTATACCACCAGGATGCCGATGCATACGATGAGCGCCAGAACCCCCGTCAGCGGACCGTCCAGTCCAAGGGCACGCAGCGTGCGGCCGCCTGCGGTCAGCGTGCGGCGGGTTCGGGACGGAGAGAACTCGTCGAAAATCATGGGGTCTTGAGTCTAGCGTTCATGCAAGCGGCCCAGGGCGCCGACCAGCAAAGGCCATAGCAATGCGCCGATCACGGGTGCAAGCCAGCGGCCGAATGTGGTTACGGGATTGCCGGTGGCGCCATCCACCCAGAACAGCACGAACTGATAGCCGGTCAGCAAGGCGAATATGGTCAGGCACTGCGACAAAATAGAGAACACTCGCAGTCTCAGCCGCAGGTGCGTAGCCCAAGCAGCCATCAGGGTAAGCGCCAGCGCGTGCTGTCCGAGCACCACACCGTGGATCACGTCCAGAGCGAGCCCGGATATGAACGCCAGCGTGAGTCCTCCCGCGCGCGGCGATTCGATGGACCAATAGAACACCACCAACACCAAGAAATCCGGGCGGAAGGCTTCCATGACCGTGGGCAGAGGCACAATAGCCAGAGCCAATGCGACCAGCGAGGACAGCGCCATGGGCAATCGACGGATTCGATTGTCGCGCATCATGGCTTGCGGGTTCCCGCTAGGGGTACCGGTGGCGCTGCCGCGGGTGCTGCCGATGGTGCTGTCAGCGATGGGGTGGCTTGCGGCACGGCGGGCGATCCGGGCGGTGCGGATGCTGCGCGTGCCGCCGATTGCGGTTTCAACCAGACGAACATGAGTTCGCGCGAACGATCGAGCGCGGCGGCCGGTTTTACCTCGACGTCGGCCAGAGACTGAGCCGGATCGCGCTTCACTTCCGCCACGGTACCGACCGGATAGCCTGCGGGAAATCCACCGCCGAGTCCCGACGTCACCAATAGGTCCCCGGCGATGACGTCGGCGCTGGTCGGCAAATACGGCAGCTTGAGCCGGCCCATGTCGCTGGTCCCGACAGCAATGGTCCGCAAGCCATTTCGATTGATTTGCACCGGGATGGCGTGCGTCGCGTCGCTCAGCAGAATGACTTCGGCGGTCAGCTGCCCGACGCGCGCGACCTGGCCGAACACTCCCCCGGCATCTAATACGGCTTGGCCGACGAACACACCATCCTGCGCACCGCGGTCAACCAACACTCTCTCGCGGAAGGCGTCCAGGTCGACATCCATTACATTGCCGATGATGAAGCGGTCGGTTACCCCTGCGGTGTTGTCACGCAACGCGCGTAGCCTCTGACTTTCGGCCTCCAGCGCTTCATACCGCTGCAGCCGAAACTGCGCCAGACGCAACTCCGCCTCGAGTTTTGTCTTGTCGGCGCGCAGCACATCGCGGGTGGTGACGCTCTCGCGAAACCAGTCCCATCCCTGGAAAGGACTGGCGACGGCTATTTGTACCGGGTAGGCCACGATCGAGAGTACGCGGCGAATCTTGCCGAGTTGATCGTAGCGCTTATCGACGATGATGAGGGCCAGCGCGAACAGGCAATACAGCACGCAGCGGAGCAGTAGTCCCGTCGTTCGACCGGAAGTGTCGGTGCTACGAAAGGCGACCATGGGCTTCAGAATTCCCTAGTCGCGTGCATTACTCCAGTCCGAATATGCCCGGTCCATGTTCCTCGGTGAGTTCGAGGATTCGGCCGCCACCGCGCGCAACGCAGGTCAACGGATCGTCCGCAACCACCACAGGCAGGCCGGTTTCTTCCATGAGCAGTTTGTCGACGTCGCGCAATAGCGCGCCGCCGCCGGTGAGAACGATGCCGCGTTCGGCGACGTCTGCTCCCAGTTCGGGCGGGGTTTGCTCCAGAGCTTGCTTGACCGCGCCGACGATGCCCTGCAGCGGTTCCTGCAGCGCCTCCAAAATCTCATTCGAGTTCAGCGTGAAGCTGCGCGGCACGCCTTCCGATAAATTGCGTCCCTTGACCGAAATCTCGCGCACCGTTTGGCCTGGATAGGCCGAACCGATTTCCAGTTTGATGCGCTCCGCGGTGGCCTCGCCGATCAAGATGCCGTAATTACGTCGCACGTAGTTGGTAATGGCCTCATCGAACTTGTCGCCGCCGATGCGCACGCTGGCTGCATAAACGATGCCGTTCAGTGAAATGACCGCCACCTCGGAGGTGCCGCCGCCGATGTCGAGCACCATCGAACCGCGCGCCTCCTGCACCGGCAAGCCGGCGCCCACCGCGGCAGCCATGGGCTCGGGAACGATGTCCACACTGCGTGCGCCGGCGCCCTCGGCCGACTCTTTGATGGCGCGCCGTTCGACCTGGGTGGAGCCGAAGGGGACGCACACCAGCACTCGTGGGCTGGGACTCAAGAAACGATTCCCGTGCACCTTTTTGATGAAGTGCTGCAGCATTTTTTCGGTGTAGGTGAAATCCGCAATGACGCCGTCCTTCATCGGGCGGACGGCCGTAATATGGCCGGGGGTTCGCCCCAGCATGTTTTTCGCTTCCACGCCGACCGCAACGATGACCTTGCCGCCCCGCGAGGGCTCATCCTGTACCGCGACGACGGAAGGTTCGTTGAGCACGATCCCGCGCTCGCGAACGTAAATCAGTGTGTTGGCGGTTCCAAGATCGATTGAGAGGTCATTGGAGAAATAACCTCTAAGGCGTTTGAACATGGGATATTTTTACTTTGAAATGGGGGTGAAAAAATTGGGGCTAATGTAACAACGGACACGACATTCAGCAAGGCAACGTGTATCATTCATTACGCTTATTTTGCGTGAGATGGCACGCACTTCTGGGCGATCCTATGAGCCTAACCCGTCAAGACGTCGAGAAAATAGCGCACCTCGCGCGCCTGTTGATCACCGAACAAGAGATGCCGGTCTGCGTGACCAGCTTGTCGAGCATCGTTGCTTTCGTCGATGAGCTCTCGCGTGCGGACACCGGTGACGTGTTGCCCATGGCGCATCCCTTGGACGGTCAGCATCAGCGGCTGCGCGCCGACCAGGTGACGGAAAGCGACCATCACGAGAAATTCCAGGCGAATGCGCCGGCCGTGCAGGCGGGCTTGTATGTCGTTCCGCGAGTGATCGAGTAGGGGCCTGGTGCACAACCTATCCATCGGCGAACTCAGCCGTAAACTTGAGTCCGGCCAGATTTCGAGCGTGGAACTCACTCAGCACTTCTTGGCTCGGATCGAGCGCTTGAACCCTGGCTTGAACGCGCTCATCACCCTCACCGCGACTGAAGCGCTGACCGCGGCGGCGCTTGCCGATACCCGGCGGGCCGGCGGCGAGTCGGGCCCGCTGCTCGGCATCCCCCTCATTCATAAAGATATTTTCTGCACAGATGGGGTGCGCACCAGTTGCGGCTCGCGCATGTTGGATAATTTCATTGCGCCCTACGATGCGACGGTGGTGAGTCGACTGAAGGCTGCGGGCGCGGTCATGTTGGGCAAGGCCAATATGGACGAATTTGCCATGGGTTCGTCCAATGAGACCAGCTACTACGGTCCGGTCAAGAACCCTTGGGATACGACCAAAGTGCCCGGAGGCTCGTCGGGCGGCTCCGCGGCGGCGACCGCTGCACGTTTGGCGCCCTTCGCCACGGGCACCGATACCGGTGGCTCGATCCGTCAGCCGGCGGCGTTGACCGGGGTGACAGGCGTCAAGCCGACTTATGGGCGAGTGTCGCGGTTCGGCATGATCGCTTTCGCGTCCAGCCTCGATCAGGCCGGGGTGTTTGCGCGCAGCGCCGAGGATGCTGCGATTGTCCTCAAGGCCATGGCCGGTTTCGACGCTCGCGATTCCACCAGTATCGACAGGCCGGTGCCCGACTATCCAGCGACCTTAAATGCGCCGCTCAAGGGGCTAAAAATAGGCTTGGTGCGCGAGTTTTTCGATGATTTGGAGGCCCGCAACACCGCTTTGATTCATGATGCATTGAAGGTCTATACCGACCTTGGGGCGCAAACGATGGAGGTCAGTCTGCCGCACCTGCCGTTGTCGGTTCCCACGTACTATGTGGTTGCGCCGGCGGAATGTTCCTCCAATCTCTCGCGCTTCGACGGCGTGCGGTTCGGCTATCGTTGCGAGGCACCCAAGGATTTGTTGGATCTGTATAAACGATCGCGCGGCGAGGGTTTCGGCGCCGAAGTAAAGCGTCGAATCATGACGGGCACCTACGTGCTGTCGGCCGGTTATTTCGATGCCTATTATTTGCAGGCCCAAAAGGTGCGTCGCTTGATCACCGACGATTTCCGCGCCGCATTTACGCAGGTCGATCTTTTGATCGGACCCACGACGCCGACCCCGGCCTTTGCCATCGGCGCGAAGATCGATGATCCGGTCACCATGTATTTGAATGACATCTACACCATCGGCGCCAATCTGGCGGGTCTGCCGGGGCTGTCCCTGCCTTGCGGCCAGATCGACGGTTTGCCCATGGGTTTGCAGTTGATCGGACCCCATTTTGCCGAGGCCAAGCTTCTGAACGCGGCGCACCTTTTTCAGCAGTCCACCGACTGGCACAGGCAATCACCGCGCGGGTACGAGTGATGACCGATTGGGAAGTAGTCATCGGGCTGGAGATTCACGCGCAGCTGGCCACCCAGTCGAAGATCTTTTCCGGCTCGGCGACGACGTATGGGGCTCCTCCGAACGCCCAGGCGGATCTCGTGGATCTTGCGTATCCCGGTGTACTGCCGGTGCTGAACGGCGAAGCTGTGCGTATGGCGGTCAAATTCGGGCTCAGCATCGGTGCCGAAGTGGCGCGCCGCTCGGTGTTTGCGCGCAAGAACTACTTCTATCCCGATTTGCCCAAGGGCTATCAGATCAGCCAGTACGAACTGCCCGTGGTCAAGCAGGGAAAGCTGGCGGTGCTGCTCGATGACGGCACCACTAAGACCATCGGTGTGACCCGGGCGCATCTCGAGGAGGACGCCGGCAAGTCCTTGCACGAGGGGTTGGCCAATGCCAGCGGCATCGACCTAAATCGTGCCGGTACGCCGTTGCTCGAGATCGTGTCGGAGCCCGACATGCGCTCAGCCAAGGAGGCGGTGGCGTACATGAAGAAGATCCACACCCTGGTGCGCTATCTCGAGATTTGCGACGGCAACATGCAGGAAGGGTCGTTTCGCTGCGATGCCAACGTCTCGGTGCGGCCGCGCGGGCGCGAGAAATTCGGCACACGCGCCGAAATCAAGAATTTGAATTCTTTTCGCTTCGTCGAAAAAGCGATTCATTACGAAGTCGCACGCCAGGTCGACCTGCTCGAGAGCGGCGGCACGGTGTTGCAGGAGACGCGGCTGTACGATTCGGACAAGGACGAGACCCGCTCCATGCGCTCGAAGGAGGAGGCTAACGACTATCGCTACTTCCCCGACCCTGACCTCTTGCCGGTGCACATCGATGAGGCATACATCGAGGCGGTGCGGGCCACGCTGCCGGAGTTGCCCGATGATAAGGCTGCGCGCTTCGCGCGGGACTTAAACTTGTCCACCTATGATGCCGGGGTGCTGTCTGCGAGCCGAGAGCTGGGCGCGTATTTCGAGGCGGTGGTTGCCGGGTTAGGCTCCGGCCAAGCAAAGCTCGCTGCGAATTGGGTGATGGGCGAATTATCCAGCGCGCTCAATCGTGACAGCGTGGATATCATGTTCTCACGCGTTTCCCCGGTGTATTTGAGCGACCTGTTGTTGCGGATCGTCGATGCAACCATCTCGGGAAAGATAGCCAAGGAAGTGTTCGAGGCGATGTGGCTGGAGGGCCGGACCGCGGATGCCATTATCGAGGCCAAGGGTCTCAAGCAGATCACCGACTCGGGCGCGATCGAAGGCGTGATCGACGCCGCCATGGCCGCAAACCCGAAACAGCTCGCCGACTACCGCTCCGGTAAGGATAAATTATTCGGCTTCTTCGTCGGCCAAGTAATGAAGGCGACCGAGGGTAAGGCAAATCCTGCGCAACTCAACGAATTGCTCAAGGCCAAGCTCGGCGCCGGTCCTTGAGATGCACGGCGGTTGCCATGCATGACCGCGACTGTCTGCATCGATTCATGTTCGAGGACTACCCGATTCGCGGGCACCTGGTGCATTTGGATGCGGCATGGCAGGCGTTGGTCGAGCATCGCGAGTATCCGCAGGCCATCCGCAATACCTTGGGTGAAGCGGTGGTGGCCTCGTTGCTGTTGGCTGCGACCATCAAGTTCGAAGGCATTTTGTCGCTGCAATTGCAGGGCGACGGTCCCATGCATCTGCTGTTGGCGCAATGTACCAGCGGCCTCGCAGTGCGCGGGCTGGCGCGATATCGAGAGGATGAGCTTGCGGCCATTGGCCCCGGCGCCGACCTGCTCGGCACCGGCAACCTCACCGTCACCTTGGAAACCGACGATGGCTCGCAACGCTATCAAGGAATAGTGCCCATCACAGGTAAGCGCCTGGCCGAATCGCTGCAAGGTTATTTCGAGAATTCCGAGCAGTTGCCCACCCGCCTCTGGCTGCACGCCGACGCGACTGGGTTGTCGGGGTTGTTGATGCAGAAGCTTCCGGTATCGGACGCGAAACCTGGAGTGGATGTCGCGGCTGTCGATGATGCCTGGCGGCGCGTGCAATTGATTGGCGAGACATTGACCGCGGAGGAATTGCGCACCTTGGCGGATGCGCAGATTCTTCACCGCTTGTTCAACGAAGACGATGTGCGCCTGTTCGAGCCGTCGCCGGTGTATTTTCGTTGCCGGTGTTCGCGCGAGAGGGTCGGCGGCATGCTGCAGGGCTTGGGCGAAGTGGAAACGCGTTCCATCCTCACGGAGCGCGGTGAAGTCGAAGTGCGCTGCGATTTTTGCAACCGGGCCTATGTATTCGATGCAGTCGACGTCGCCCGATTGTTCAATGTGGGAGTCGCTGGCGAGGGCGGCAGTTTGGTCAACTAGTTGAACCTGCGCTTGGCGCATAACTACCGAATTCGCGGCGTGTGTGCCGCAGCCATGACGCTGGCATTGATCTGCGGTGCGGCAAGCCAGGTTGGCGGCGTCCCGCTCACAGACGATACGCCGTTCTATGCCAATACCTTCGATAGGGTTCCCGCCAACGCGGCCATGACGGCGCTTGGCCGGGCACTATTCTTCGATCCCGCCTTGTCTGCATCAGGCACAGTGGCGTGCGCCACTTGCCATGATCCCAAACGGGCTTTCGGGCCGCCGAATGACGCACCGGTGCAGCGTGCCGGTAGCGACGGCAGGCGCCCCGGAGTGCGAGCGGTGCCCTCGCTTCGCTATGCGCAAAACATACCGCCCTTCACTGAGCACTATGTCGAGGACGAGGGCGATGACAGTATCGACCAAGGCCCCGCCGGCGGCCGCACATGGGACGGCCGCGCCCGGTCGGCCCATGATCAGGCGCGGCTACCGTTGTTCTCGCCATTCGAGATGGCCAACTCCGGACCCGATGCGGTCGTTGCCAAAGTGGAGAGGACGAATTACGCGGCGCAATTTCGCGACACTTTCGGCGATCATGTGTTCGACGACAAAAAAGCCGCCTTCAAGGCCGTTCTGCTGGCGCTGGAGGCATTTCAGCAAAGTCCCGCGGACTTCTATCCGTACAGCAGCAAGTACGACGCCTGGCTGCGGCATGAGGCCTCACTGAGCGGCAGTGAATTGCGGGGCCTTGCCGCCTTTAACGAACCGACCAAGGGGAACTGCGCCCGCTGCCATCCGAGCGGGATGCGAAATGGAACCTTTCCGCAGTTCACGGACTACGGTTTTGCCGCGGTCGGCGCGCCGCGCAACGCCGCCATTCCGGCGAATGCCGAGCACCGCTACTATGATCTCGGATTGTGCGGGCCGCTGCGCACGGATCTCTTGGCGGAAAAACAATACTGCGGACTGTTTCGCACACCTTCGTTGCGCAACACGGCACTGCGCGGCGTGTATTTCCACAATGGCGTGTTGCGTCGACTGGAAGATGTGGTGCGTTTCTACGCCGAAAGAGACACGTCGCCTGAGAAGTGGTATTCACGGGGCGTACAGGGCCATGTGGTGAAATTCGACGATTTGCCGGTGCAATACTGGGGCAATATCGATTCCCAAGCTCCCTTCGATCGGCACGCCGGTGAAAAGCCGGCATTGAACGGCGACGATATTGCGGACATCGTGGCGTTCCTGCGCACACTGACCGACGGTTACGAATTACCGCGGAGCGGCCTCCATCGCTAACGTCTTCATATCGTTGAACATCACGTCGGGCTGAATGAAGGCCAAGGTATAGATCTCGCGCACTTCGCCGCGGGCATCGATCAGAAACATCTTCAGCATGTGATGCAGAGTGCGCGTCGCCTGGCCGCTCGCATTGGTCTCGACGCTCACGTCCTGCCCGAAATCATCGAGCACGGACAGCAGTTCCGGCACCCGGCGCGCGGTCAGGAAACGCCACTCGAATCTTGGATCGATTGCGAATTCCTTGGCATAGCTCGCGATGGCGTCGGGCGTGTCGTGGCTGGGGTCCAGGCTCACGCTGACGAAGCGCACGCGCCCTGCAAGCGAGCGGTCGCCTTGCACACGATCGCGCAAAGCGGCCAAGGTGGTGTGCGCAAACGGGCAGCCCAAAGGGTCCACGCAGTACGTATAGAAAAACGTCAGCAGAGTGATCTTCCCCCGCGTCAGTGCCGAGAGGCGCACCGGCCGGCCTGAACTGTCGAGCAAAACGGCGTCAGCGACACGCTGAATGTTTTGCAGGCTGTAGCTGCCGGCGGCCGGAGGCACGAATTCCATGCGAGGCGCCGTCGCCTTGCCGGGGTCCTCGGTGGCCCGCGCAACCCATGCTGCAGTCAAACCCAGGACCAACACCGTATAAACGAGCGCATTGCCCGCGGCGGCGGCCATCGAGGCCGCCGTTGCACGCACGGCCCGCATCAGCGGGTGGAGGCGCTCAGCAGCGATGCCTGACGCTGCGCATTGGCGCTGAACTTCATGTGATGCGGCCGACCCAGTTTTTCCTTGGCGAAGTCGATCTCGAATGCGGAGGTCAATTCATGGCCGTCCCAGTGAAAGGCGCGCAGGAATTGCTCGTTGTCTTTGCCTTTTTTGTCCCATTTCGACAGCAGGCTCGAAGTGACGTAGACGCGGGTGCCGTCCCAACTCTGCGACACCATGTTCACCTGGCTGCCGGTGTGCTTGCTATAGATTTGCTTCGGATGCTCGGGATCACTCAAATCGAAGTAGCGTGTAGTGCCGTCCATGAAGGTATTCACCCACAATCCCTTGGCATCAGCGGTGATCGAGATATCCACAGGCAGGGGAATCTTCGCCGGATCGCCGATCGCGGCAACGTCCTTCGCGCCCCAAGCGCCCTGGGCGTCCCGCTTCACAAGCCACAGTTGTGAGGTGAGTGCGGTGGCCGTAATCGCCCAATTTCGGCCCTCAGGCAAGGCCCAGCGAATCTCCAGCGGTGCTCCCGGCACGGCGAGGACTTGCTCCGGTTGCATGGTCTTCAAATTCCACATTACCAAGGTATTGCCGAAATGCTTCATCGCCTCGGGGTCTTTGACTACATCGCCGAGATCGCGCATGTAGTTGTTCCAGCCGGTGAAGCTCGAGGTGAGCAGCGCATTCTTCGCAGGGTTCACGGCGACGTCATAGCCATATCCGTCGCCCTGGACTTGTTTGATCATGGTTGCCGGCATGTCGTACTTGGCGACGAAGTCTCCCTTATTGTTGTAAACCGACATGCCCGTCACGCCGTCCTTCGCAGCAGAGTTCGACAGATTACCGATCAACATGCGGCCCGGCAGCGCGTAGAAGGTATGTGGGCCGACGTAGCCGGTCTTGGTCGTGAGATT
>JAYTXS010000379.1:0-2474 GCA_043742845.1 Gammaproteobacteria bacterium | reverse complement strand
GCACTCGGGCTGCTCGCAGCCTGCGACATCGTAGTGGTCGTGGATGAGGCGAAATTCGCCTTCACGGAGGTGCGCCTCGGAATCATTCCCGCGGTCATTTCACCCTTCGTGCTCGGCAAGATCGGCGAGAGAGCGGCGCGGCGCTACTTTCTGACGGGCGAGACCCTGTCGGCAACGGCGCTGCAGGGTATGGGATTGGCCCATGAAGTCGTATCTGCCGAGCTGCTCGACTCGACCTGCACGCGCTTCACCGAGGCACTGCTCAAAGGCGCACCCGGCGCGCAGGCCGAGGCTAAGACCTTGATTCGCGATATGGCACGCGGGGGTGCCCCAGACCGGCCGGCCTTAGCCGCCGAGGCCGCCGCGAGGCTGGCACGACTGCGGATCCAGCCGGAAGCAAAGGAAGGATTTGCGGCTTTCTTCGCCCAGCGCAAGCCCCACTGGCGACGCGACTAAATTGAGTGGGGCGGGCGTCCCTGCCCAAACCATGTCCAAATCCCTTGGCCATCCTGGTAGCCGGCGTCCGTGGCCTGTCAACATGGGTGTCCCCACTAAGTAAAGCGACATTGCTGCGGATATCCCCTCATCGGCGGTGCACCTCGTGGACAGCTGCCCGATCGACGGGTTTGTGATCTACTATGCCCCGCTTTACTTCGGCACCTGTTCCGGGCGTGTTTGCGCCCCAACCTCGATTTTAGGGCTCAATTGATGAACGAAACCGCGCGCGATGTCATGCAATACGAGGTGGCCATCGTAGGCGCCGGCCCCGCCGGCCTCGCTGCCGCGATCAGGCTCAAGCAGCTGCAACCTGAGCTGAGCATCTGCGTGCTGGAAAAGGCCGCGAGCCTGGGCGCGCATTCCTTGTCGGGTGCCGTACTCGAGCCCGGGCCCCTCGATGAACTCCTTCCCGATTGGCGCAAGCACGCGCCGGCCGTGTGTATACCCGCCACACGTGATGAGTTCTTGTTCATGACCCGCCACAAGCGCTTCCGCCTGCCCACCCCACCGCAGATGGCCAATCATGGCAACTTCATCACCTCCCTCGGGCAATTGGTGCCGATTCTGGGTCAGGAAGCCGAACGGCTTGGCGTGGACGTCTTTGCTGGATTTGCCGCAGCTGAGGCCTTGTTCGATGACACCGGCGCGGTAAAGGGTGTACGCATCGGCGACATGGGCGTCGCAAAGGACGGCCGGCCCGGGCCGAACTTCGCCCTAGGCCCCGAGATCCACGCCAAGCTCACTCTGTTCTGCGAGGGCTGCCGCGGCAGCATCTCCAAGCAACTGATCAAGCGCTTCCAACTCGACGCCGGCAAGTCGCCACAAACCTATGGCCTCGGATTCAAAGAGCTGTGGCAGCTGCCGCCCGGTCGCGTGCAACCCGGACTGATCCAGCACACCCTAGGCTGGCCGCTCGATACGAACACTTATGGCGGCAGCTTTCTCTACCACCTCAACGACGATCGCGTGTATGTCGGCTTCGTGGTCGGCTTGGATTACCCGGATCCGCGATTCAAGCCCTTCGAGGCCTTCCAGCAGTACAAGAATCACCCGCACATCAAGAGTTTGCTCAAAGGCGGCGAGATCATCGCCGGGGGCGCGCGCGCCGTGATCGAGGGCGGCTATCAGTCCATGCCTACACTCGAAATGCCGGGCGCCATGCTGGTCGGCGACGCCGGTGGCACGCTCAACACATCCAAGATCAAGGGCATCCACCAGGCCATACGCTCCGGGATGACCGCCGCAGCGCATTTCGTCGAGCACGGCAGCAGCGTAGGTTTCGACAAGCGTTGGCGTGAATCGGCCGGCGGCCGCGAACTCTACAAAGTACGCAACATCCGTCCCGGATTCCGCCGTGGCCTGTGGGTGGGCCTCGCCAATGCGGCGCTCGAAACCGCCACGTTCGGCAAGTTGCCGTGGACCCTCGCCAATCATGCCGACGATACGGCGTTGAAGCGTCTCGACGAATATGCCTCGCCGGATCGCGGCTGGGGCGAGCGCGAGCTGCCGCCGCGCGACCGCGTAGCCTTCGTATTCTTCGCAGCAACCACTCACGATGAAAATCAACCCGTGCACCTGCACGTCGCCGACACCACCGTGTGCGCGACCCGCTGCATCACGGACTTCGGCAATCCCTGCACGAATTTCTGCCCCGCCAACGTCTACGAGATGATCGACGACGGCAAGGGCGGCAAGAGGCTGCAAATCAATTCCTCCAACTGTGTGCACTGCAAGGCCTGCGACATCAAGGAGCCCTACCCGGGCCAGATCACCTGGGTGACGCCGGAGGGCGGCTCCGGTCCCAACTACCAGAGCCTTTAGGAACATGTCCCGATCCTAGTGGCCAGTTCCCGCAATACCGTGGAAGCGCGTCTGCAAGAGCAGGTGGCCGCGCAGCGGCTGCAGTTCGATCCGGCACAGGCCGAGGCGGCAAGGCGGCTCGACGCCCTAAGCGCCGCGCTGACGCAGTCGACCAA
>JAYTXS010000378.1:0-2655 GCA_043742845.1 Gammaproteobacteria bacterium | reverse complement strand
ACATCCACCAGGGTCGGCCAGTCGCACAGTATTTGCGCCGGTGTGCGTTTCTTCGGATCGAGGTAAAAGCTGATATGCGCGACGTGCAAGTAAGAGGTTCCGTAAAACTAAAGGCCTGACACGCGCGGGTCCCACAATCGTATGAAGCGCTTGGAGAAGTCGAGTTCCCAGGGGCGCTCGTAGTGCTGATATCGATATCGCCAGGAGGCGAGGGTACGCAGCGCAGACTTGCCCCAATACGGCGAGCGCACGTCGGTGACGGTGGGAAAGCGGCAACCCAACACAGTGGTGAAGTCACGTATGCGGCGGCGCAGGCGCGGGGTTAGCCAAGGAACGTCCGTGTGGCACCAATACGTCAGCCACTGCGGTTCCGCCCACTCGTCCGCGGTACTCGGGAATGTGATGGGACTGCCGTCGCTGTCGCGTAATTCGCTCAAGGCGCGTTGCACCTGAGGAATCGCGGCGCCCGGTCCTGCGGGCAGCGGCGCATAGATATAGAGCATGATCTCTGTTTGCGGATGCACTCTTTTTATGTGGCGAATGAACTCGAAGGTGCGTTCGGTTTCACCCTCCGGGTCCTGCGGCGGCGCCAGCATGAACGACAGTTCGGGAATCACGCCGTTGCTGCGGCATTGCTCGACCGCCGCCAACGTTTGATCGGTGCTCGTGCCCTTGCGCACATCGTGCAGCAGCCAGTCGCTGGGCGACTCGGCACCGATGTACGCCATACGCAGGCGGCTCTTGCGGACCAGCGCCCACGAACTCGGCGAAAGCTTCAACAGCGCGTCGGACCGTGCGAAGCACCACCAAGGCAATTCGTATCGCGCCAGCACCTCGAGCAGCGGCGCGGTGTCTTCTTCACGATCGAAGAAGTTGTGATCGAAGAACTGGATGGCGTTGGCGCCCAGCCGCTGCGTCAGGAACTTCAGATCCCGCTCCAATCTCTGTGGCGCCGGCAGCGCGGTTTTGCCGCGAAACATCGAGGCAACACCACAGAAAGTACAGCGGAACCGGCAACCCAGCGCGGCTTGGTAACCCGTAGTGTGCGATCCGAGGAAGGTTTTGCTGAGGTACTGGCGTGGATTGCCCAAGCGTTCGTAGGGTAGGGACCTTTGCAGGCTGGCTGAGGAGAAGGCGCGGCTTTTGTTGTGCGTGATGTGGCCGCCCGAGCGCCACGAAAGCCCGGCAATCGCGGCGAACTGCTCGCCAGCCCTGCTGAACTGTGCGCTGTCCCCGCTCAATTGCGCACCGGGCCGGCTAAATAGCGCGTCCAGCAACTCGCGCAGCGTCTCCTCCCCCTGGCCTCGAATGGCGAAATCGACATACGGGGACTTGAGCGCAGATTCGGCGCAGAGGGAGGGGAAGTGTCCACCCCAAATAATCGGTATCGCCGGAAAGCGCTCGCGGATCGCGCGCGATACGGCGATGGCGGTGAGCAGTTGCGGCCCGCCCATGACGCTGATGCCGATGGCGTGGACTGCGCCTCCTTGCAGCGCGCGCAGTGAGCTTGCGATGAAATGACGGTCCTTATTGCCGTCAATGATGCTCGATGTGAAGCTTCCGTCCAGCGACGCGGATAGATTCAGCACCGCCAGCGGAAAGCGTGCGCTGTGTCGCTTGGTAATCGTCGGGTTGATCAGCAGAATGTGCTTGAGCGAGGTCATGACAGCTTTTGATCCGGCGACCGCTTCCATTCGGGATCGTGTAGAAATTTATAATTTTCGATGAGTTCGAATTTCTCGGCTGACACCCACGGGCCGGGTTCTCCCGCGACATAGTCGAATTCTGCCCATGCCTCCAGGGATTGGGGCAGACGAAAGCCTCGCGCCACCGCCTCTATCACCAGCGCACTGCCGGGGTAGGGCTTGAAATAGAAGATGGGCGTGAGGAAGTCCGGGCTCATGGATCGCAATCTCTGGGCGCATTCGAGGCTGGCTTGCACGTCATTGTCGCTCTCATCCGGAAAGCCGACGATGAATGGGAAATGCCCGGCGATGCCGAACTTGAGCATGGTGTCGGCCGTCTGATACACCTGCTCGATTTTAATGTCCTTGCGAATGCGCTTGAGCACTTCGTTGGAGCCGGACTCGACCCCGACCAGCAGCCGCCGCAAACCCGATTGCTTACACAGTTGCCACACATCGTCGGGCAGACGCATGCCCTGATCGGCGCGCATGGTTGCTGCCCACGTGATTGTCATACCGCAGCGCACGATGCGTTCGGCAAGCGCCTGCACGCGGTCGGCCTTGGTGAAGAAAGTCTCGTCCTGGAAATTGACGTCATCGAAGTGATAACGATCCCATAACTCTTTCAGGCGCAGGGCCATTCGGACCGGCTCCAGTCCTACCCACTTACGGCCGTACACGAAGGGATCGGAACAGAACGCGCAGCGGAAATTGCAGCCCTGCGATGATATGAAGTCCAGTTGCCGTTTACCCTTGAGCTCGAAGTAGCGTTCGACAGCAATCAAACCATAGTCGTGCGCGCGGAAGTTCTCCACCTGCGCCAGCGATCGGGCGGGATTCCGCTGAATACTGCCGTCAGGCAAGCGGATGGTGCATCCCTCGCAGCCTAGCAGGGAGAGGCCGCCGGCCAGCCGCCGCACGATCTCGACAAAGGTTTCCTCCCCCTGCCCTTGGACGGTGACATCGACCG
>JAYTXS010000377.1:0-4376 GCA_043742845.1 Gammaproteobacteria bacterium | reverse complement strand
GGCGCAAGTGAGGTTGTCGATGCGGAAGATTCGAGAGGTTTTGCGGCTTAAAGCCGATGGGTTCAGCGAGCGCGATATTGCGCGCAGCGTCGGCTGCGCCCGCTCGAGCGTACAGATTTGCTTGTGGCGGGCGGAAGAAGCCGGCGTCGCGTGGCCGTTGTCGGCCGAACAGGATGAAGGAGCGCTAGAAGCGCTGCTCTATCCGCGTCGGGCGCCGGGCATCGAGGTTCAGCCGACGCCGGACTTTGAGTGGATCGAGCGAGAACTGAAGCGCAAGCATGTGACGCGCCGGCAGTTATGGCGCGAGTACTTGGTCCGATACCCCGACGGCGTTAAATACACGGCATTTTGCGTGAAGTTCCAGACCTGGCGTCGCAGCCGGGGCGCGACGCTGGTGCTCGAGCACATTCCCGGGGACCGTTTGTTCGTCGATTACGCCGGCGATCCGGCGCGGTACACGGAGCCCACGACCGGCCTTGAGCAAAAAGCGTGGCTGTTCGTAGCGGTCTGGCCGTACAGCGCGCGGATATACGTCGAAGCGACGCGCACGCAGACCTCGATGGACTGGCTCGGTGCTCATGTACGGGCGCTGGAGGCATTTGGCTGCGCGCCGCGGGCCCTGGTGCCGGACAACTGTACGACCGCGGTGAAAAAGGCGTTGCGCTACGACCCGCAGTTCAACCGCGCGTACGCAGAATTTGCCGAGCATTATTCGCTCGCGGTACTTCCAGCGCGGGTGAAGAAACCACGCGATAAAGCCGCCGTTGAAAATGGCGTGCTCCAGGCCGAAAGAGCCGTGCTCGGCGGCCTGAGTGCAGGATTTCGTCCCATTGGACGTACCTGATTTCGTCTGAATGGGACCACCCGATTTCGGGTGAATGGACCCACCCAATATCGGGGTAATGGACCCACCCGATTTCGTCCCACTGGGACCACCGGCCGGAGCCGCTTTTCGAGCCTGAATGGCGCGCGCAGTTGCGCGTCGTCTAGGCTTCAGGAGCGGAACGGCGATGGCAGCCCAGAGTAGGCGGTTTTTGGTGGTAGCTTCGGTCGGGGTTCTCCCCGATCGCGGCGCCTGCGCCTTCTGCGGCGGTTGGTTTTCCGCAATCACTCATTCCAAAACGGGTTTCGGCCCGATCACAGCGCAATCCAGTACCGTCGCGGCACATCACGAACCGGGAGAGATGGATGGCGCGAAGGAATTTAACCGTGGATAGGCATGAGGAAATCAAGCGGCGACTCGCCGAGGGGAGGGGCTTACGCGAGATCGCCAGCGCCCTGGGTTGTTCACGGCGCCTGGTGCGCGCGATTCGTGACGGGGTACGCACGACGCACGAGACGGCGGCGAGCCCGGACCCGCTGTGGATGTCGCAGCTCGAGTGGCCGGCGATCATTCACGAACTTGGTCTCGGGCACCCGATGAAGTTCATCTGGGAGGGTGTGTCATGAACGCTTGAGACTGATCAAGCGATGTTATAGCAAAGATGAGGGTAGGCCCCTCGAAGTCGCCTTTCAGAAGGAGGCTTCAAACTGCCCACTGCTGCTGCGGCCGCAAGTCCGTGGTGGTGAGCGAGTGGGTTAAGTGGCGCGGGCTAACCGTGCCTAGGTATGGATCGAGGAGATGAGCGAAAGCGAACCGCCGATGACGTATCGAAAATAACTAGATGTTGTCGAAACCGGAGGAGCTTTCCACCTCCGGGAGCAGTCCGTAAGGTGTCTGATTACTGTGCGGGCGACAACCGGTATATAGGCGGCATGACCTTGATACAGGCTTTGTTATGGAACATGAGAACCTACTGATCGATGTGAAGGGAAAGCGGCGAGTGGCCAACACCACGAGCGCGAACACCGATGCGTTCAGTAGGGACGGAGTGGTTCGTAGTAGTGACGAAGCGCCTGTAATGGGCGTGGAGCGAAGGAGCCACGGTGTCTTGAAGGTGAAGTCGATCAACGTTCGAATAGAACGGAGGAATCGGTGACATCGACGAAGTCTTTTGCGATATCGAAACGCATGGTGTTCGACGCCTGGAAGCGCGTGAAAGCGAACCGGGGCGCTGCGGGAATCGATGCAGAAACGATCGCCGAGTTCGAAGCGAACTTGGCGAATAACCTGTATGCATTGTGGAACCGACTCGCCTCGGGTAGCTATTTTCCACCGCCGGTCAAGGAGGTACCGATACCGAAGTACGATGGAGGCATCCGTTTGCTCGGTGTGCCTACGGTGGCAGATCGCGTGGCCCAGACGGTCATCAAACGTTACCTGGAATCCATTCTTGATCCGCTGTTCGACAACGATTCCTATGGCTATCGGCCAGGGCGATCTGCGAAGGACGCGGTCCGGGTGACGCGAGAGCGATGTTGGAAGTTTGATTGGGTGCTTGAGTTCGACGTCAAAGGAGCGTTCGAAGCACTCGACCATGGCTTGATCATGAAAGCGTTGAGGAAGCATACGGACTGCAAATGGGCGCTGCTCTATGTCGAAAGGTGGCTGAAGGCCCCGTCGATGACCGCGGCGGGAGAGATCAGACACCGGGATCGAGGTACGCCGCAAGGCGGTGTCGTAAGTCCCCTGTTGATGAACCTCTTTATGCATTATGCGTTCGATCGTTGGGTACGGCGCGAGATACCGAATTGTCGGTTTGCCCGTTACGCCGATGACGCGGTGATGCATTGCCAAAGTGAGCAGATGGCCCAATGGGTGAAGCAGCGACTGGCCGAGCGCTTTGCGGCGTGTGGTCTTGAGTTGCACCCAGAGAAGACCAAGATCGTCTACTGTCGGGACAGCAACCGGCGGTCCGACTATCCGGTCACGCAGTTTACGTTCCTCGGCTTTACGTTCAGACCACGACGCGCCCAAACACGGGATGGGAAGTTGTTTATCAGTTTTCTTCCCGGCGTCAGCCGCGCGGCGCGGACTCACATGCGTCAGGAAATCCGTGGATGGCGACTTCCGCAGCGAACACTACGCACGTTAGCTGAGTTCTCGGCTGATCACGATGCAACGTTGCGTGGCTGGTGGAACTATTACAGTAGCTTCTATCCGTCAGCTATGTCCGGGGTGTTCAGGCATTTTGATCTGACGCTCGCCTTCTGGGCACGTCGGAAATACAAGCGTCTGGCCCGCCACAAGAGGCGCAGTCGGCAATGGCTGGCCCGCGTTGCTCGGTTGGAACCTCATTGGTTCGTGCATTGGCGGAGTTGGTATGCAAAAGATCGGACACTGGGAGCCGTGTGAAGCGCGAGTTTCACGCACGGTTCTGCGAGCGGCCACAGGGGCAGATCCTGCGGCCTACTCACCAGCGAGCGCAGAAGCTCATTACCTACCCGAATTTCTGGAAACAGTTTTATCGCAAGTTTCCGCAGTACCGGGAGGCGACCATCACGGCCAGAGATTTTGAGCCCGCGGAACGCGTCGAAGTCGACTATGCCGGGGATCCGATCGAATGGTACGAGGTCAAGACCGGGGAGATCCACAAATCCTACGTGTTCGTGTCAGGTCTTGGCTTCAGCCAACTATTATTTGCATGGGCGGCCGAGGACATGAAGAGCCGCAACTGGCTTGGCTGTCATCGGCGGATGTACGCGTGGTATGGCGGCGTGCCTCATGTCACTGTTCCGGATTGTTTGCGCACAGGCGTCGTGAAATGCCATCTGTACGATCCTGATCTGAATGAGGACTACGCGTATTTAGGCGCGCATTTTTCTACGGCGATTGTGCCTGCACGGGTGCGGCGGCCGAAGGATAAGGCTATCGCGGAAGGACTCGTCAAGATCCTTTCCAGGTATTTTCGCTTCCGCTTCCGGCACTCACGGTTTACCTCCATTGCCGGGATTAATCAAGCCTTGATGGTGTGCGTCGAGCGCATTAATGATCAGCGTCATCGCCGTTTTGGCGTCTCGCGCCGCGAGCGCTTTGAGAAAATCGAGAAGGCCGCGCTCAAACCATTGCCTCGCGCTGAGTACGACGGCGGGGAATGGAAGAAGGCAACATTACACCCCGATTGCTACGTCGCCGTCGATGGTGATTATTACAGTGCGCCGCATATTTATCGACACAAACGCTTAAGAATCAAGCTCACGGAGAACCATGTCGAGATCTTTCTGAACCTCGAGCGTTTGGCAATCCATCCGCGGTGCCGACAAAAAATGGGCCAGCGCGTCAAGATAATGGAGCACTTTCCGGCGAACTCAATCGCCTTCTACGAGGCGACGCCGCAGAAGCTGCTGTCCCAGTCACGCTTCATTCACCCGGAACTGAACTCGTTGTTCCTCGAGTTGTTCAACGCCGACGTCTATGGCCACATCCGTCGCGCCATGGGTTTGGTCTCGGCGTGCACGAAGGAGATCAACCTCTCTGGCCACGAGCTTGCGCGCAA
>JAYTXS010000376.1:0-6334 GCA_043742845.1 Gammaproteobacteria bacterium | reverse complement strand
CCAATGGATTCGGCGCTCATTCGCCCGGCAATTACAGCATGGCGGCGGGATTCGTGTGCGAAGTGGTCATGACCATGGTGTTCCTGTTCGTCATCATGGGAGCCACCGATAAGCTTGCGCCTAAGGGCTTCGCGCCCCTGGCGATCGGTCTGGCTCTCACCCTAATCCACCTCATCAGCATTCCCGTGACCAACACCTCCGTGAATCCGGCGCGTAGCACCGGTCCCGCGCTGTTCGTCCAGGGCTGGGCTCTCTCGCAACTATGGTTGTTCTGGGTCGCGCCCCTGTTGGGCGGTGCGCTCGGCGCCTTGATTTATCGGTTCGTCACTCCGGGCTGGTCGCAAGGCGCCGGAGATCCAGGCGGCCCGGGGACTTAAGCTCACAGTCAAGTCGAGGGTCCTGGCACTCACATCACCGCCGTGCACGATGTAATCGCTGCCGACGAGAAATGCGCGCGCTTCCGGCCGCAACAGTCCGTGCGTGTCGGATAGCACACCGACGCGAAGATTGCTTTTCACCGACGGATCTTTACATGGCTTTGCATAGCCTGGAAACACGCGAAATGAACGGGGTGTGCGGCGGATGGTGGGACGCGTATGTCCCCACCATCCGCCGCTTTCGAACAATCATCTAACACTGGAGCGCGAATCTGCACTGGCTCAGCGTTAGGTTAGCGGTCGGTTACCGCTCGGTTACCGCTCGGTTACCGCTCCCAATGGCCCGGCACATGGTGCCAGCGCGGTCCCACTTGATCCCAATGAGGAGGAACCCAGTGGAAGCCACGACGCTCGCGCATGTAGTGACCCGGTACCCACACGTGGGCGTGATCACGCCACTCCCAAAAACCGGGAGCCCAAACGAATCCCGCACGGGGACCCGGCACGGTCTCGACACGCAACGGCGGTGGCGCGACGTCGATGTCAATCGCCACTCCGGCGGAGGCAATCGTGGGCGCAGTAACCGCGCCTGCGGCCATCATCAAACCCAGCAACAAGGCCTTACTAGAAGCTTTCATTCATTACTCCTTTGTCAATGTAACGTCCGACCCACGCGCAATCGAACCTTAATCACACGAACGTGTTATGAACATCGTCGGTTGACGGCCAAGGGGCGTCTGCAGTGCAGCAGCTCGATCGTATCACGGCCCCACCTAGCTAACTCGTTGATCATTCGGCCGAATATGGAGTGATTGCCTCCGCCTTAAGAGTCGGTAACGTTCTGATGCTGCGGATCACTGGCTGACGCCAAGCAACCAACGCCAATAAGAGCGCCGTCGTGCCGGCGAAGCCCAGCGCAGCGCGCAGGCCCCAGTGCTCGCCGAGCCAGCCGCCGAGCAAAGCACCCGGCCCGGCCGGCACCAGAATCAGCCAACGCATGGTGCTGGTCATGCGGCCCAACATGGGACCCGGGGTGACCGATTGCCGCAGCGACAAAAAATTGATGAATATGAATACCGCACCAACACCGAACATGAATAGCATCAAGGCATAGGCAACGACTCCGAAGCGATTGAGGGGCGCAACGCTGAGCAGCAGCCAACCGGTGCCGGAAATGGCAAATCCCAACACCATGGTGGGTCCGGGACCTAAGCGCCGCACCACGCGATTGCCGTTCGCACTGGCGAGAACCGTGCCTACTCCCAGCATGACGTAGCTCAAGCCCACGCCCCGCTCCGACAGACCCAACTGACGCGTCGCGAACAATATCTGCACCACCATTGCCGCCTGATTGCACAATTGCCAGGCGCCGACGCAGCTCGCCATGGTGACCAGCAATGCGTGACGCCGCACGAAGTTCAAACCTTCCCGCATGGCCGGCCAGAACGACATAGGGTTGAGCGTGGTGATTTCCTTCACCGGCACGCCGCGTAAAATGATGGCCGAGACCACCAGCAGCAGCGCATCCGCCAACAGCGCGAGCGGCGCACCCGTCAGCTTGATGAGTGCGCCCGCGGCGCCGGGGCCGGTCACCTCGGCGGCCGAGTTGGCCAGTGCGTTCTTGGCGTGTGCTTCCACCAAGCGTTCGCGCGGCACGATCTGTGTGAGGACGATTTGCGCGGCGCTGCCGGCGGCGGTATTCACCAGGCCGATCAGAAAACCCACGAAGTACAGCCAGTGCATCGACAGCCAGCCAAACCACCAGGCCACCGGCACCGTCGCCACCGCGACCGAGATGGACACTTCCCCCACGACATAGACCGGCAGTTTGCGCACGCGATCCAGCCATACGCCGGTGGGCAGAGAGAACAGCGCGAAGGGCAATATTTCCATGGCCGTCAGCAGACCCATCTGGATTGGAGCCGCGTGCAGCAGTACGGCGGCCGTCAACGGCAGCGCCAGCAGCGTCACCTGGCCGCCGAAAGATGAAATCAGGATGGAGACCCACAGCCGTCGATAGATCGCATCGCGCAGTAAGTCCGTCGGCGCGAGCGTAAAACGATTCAGCCACCGTTCCGATAGCGAAGTGCGAAGGGTTGCTAGAGTCATGATTCCGGGGGCGCGTCCATGTTAATCGAAAACACTCGGCGAGGCGAGATGTGCATTTAGGTACAATCGGCGCATGACGCAATTCACGCATCTATTTGCGCCGCTGCGCATCCGTGGCTGCACTCTGAAGAACCGCATCATGTCCAGCGGACACGACACCACGCTGCCCGTGGACGGCACGGTCAATGCCGCGTTGGTGGCCTATCAAGAGGCGCGGGCCCGTGGCGGCGTCGGGCTGATCGTGCTGCAGGTGTCAGGCGTGCACGAAACCGCGCGCTACACCAATCATGTGCTGATGGCGACCGACGATGCGTCGATTGCCGGCTACCGAAGCGTCGCCGAGGCAGTCCACCGCCACGGCACGGTTCTGTTCGCGCAGCTCTTCCACCCAGGCCGCGAAATGGCGGAAGCGGAAGGCGGCCTGCTCAATGTGGCGTACGCGCCCTCCTCGGTTCCCAATGAGCGCTTTCATGTCATGCCGCGCGCCTTGAAGAAACCGTTGATCGACGCGATCGTGCATGGCTATGGCGACGCGGCGCGGCGCGTGCAGGCGGCGGGATTGGACGGCGTGGAAATCGTCGCCAGTCACGGCTACTTGCCGGCGCAGTTCTTGAATCCCCGGGTCAATCTGCGTGACGACGCCTACGGCGGCGATGTTGAAGGCCGCTTGCGTTTCCTGCGCGAAGTGATTGCGGATATTCGCGCCAAAGTAAACGAAGGGTTCGTGGTGGGAGTGCGAATTTCGGGCACCGAAGCGGACGAGCAGGGACTGACGCAAGACGAGTCTCTTGAATCGGTGACCGCTCTTGGCGACAGCGTCGATTATGTGCACGTCACGGTCGGTACGTCAGCCAGCCTCGGCGGCGCCGTGCACATCGTACCCCCCATGGCCATCAAGACCGGCTATGTCGTGCCCTACGCCGCGCGCATCAAGCGGCAATCATCGATCCCGGTATTCGTGACTGGCCGCATCAATCAGCCGCAGGATGCAGAGGCGGTGCTCGCGAGTAATCACGCCGATGTCTGCGGCATGACGCGCGCACTGATCAGCGATCCGGAAATGCCGAACAAGACCATGCGCGGTGCGCTTGAAGACATCCGCGCGTGTATCGCCTGCAATCAGGCCTGCATCGGGCATTTCCACAAGGGCTTCCCGATTTCCTGCATTCAAAATCCGGTCAGCGGGCGCGAACTGCGCTTCGGCACCCTGGCGCGCGCGGCTCCCCGCAAGCGCGTGATGGTCGTCGGCGGCGGTCCCGCCGGCATGAAGGCGGCGGCAGTCGCAGCTGATCGTGGACATCACGTCACTCTGTTCGAGGCGGAGCGGCGACTCGGCGGCCAGGCGCTGCTCGCGCAAATGCTGCCCGGACGCGCGGAGTTCGGCGGCATTGTCACCAATCTGCAGCGCGAGCTGGTGTTGGCGGGTGTGCAAGTTCATCTCAGCACACGAATCGACCTCGCAAAGATTGTGACGCAGGCGCCGGATGTCGTGCTCATCGCCACGGGAGCCATACCCTATCGGCCCGCCTTTGCGCAGGAAGGCGCGCTGCAGATTGTCGATGCCTGGGCGGTGTTGCGCGGCGAGCAGACGGTCGGTCAATCGGTGATCGTCATCGACTGGCGGGCCGATTGGATCGGCATCGGCATCGCCGAACACTTGGCGCAACAGGGCAGAACGGTGCGGCTTGCCGTCGGCGGGGTTGCCGCCGGAGAAAGCCTGCCGATGTATGTTCGCGACCAGGCGGCCGCTTCCCTGCACAAGCTCGGAATCAAGGTGCTCACCTACATGCGCCTCTACGGCAGCGATTCGGACAGCGTGTACCTGCAGCACATCAGTAGTGGCGAAGCGGTGGTCATCGATAAGGTCGACACGCTGGTGCTATGCACCGGACACACGCCGGTGGACGAACTCTCCGATGCCCTCGAGGAGCTGGCCATCGAGACTCATGTCATCGGCGACGCGGCCGCGCCGCGCACCGCCGAAGAAGCCGTCTACGAGGGACTCAAAGTCGCCGCAGAGATATGACGCGGGGACATTTGCGAGTCTTCGGCATCTTCGCCGAGGAAGCCGCCGCTCTGATGCGCCCATAGCCGCGCATAGAGGCCGCCCTGTGCCAGTAGTGCATAGTGATTACCCTCCTCGACCACCCGCCCTTTATCGAGCACGATGAGCCGGTCCATGGCAGCAATGGTCGACAAACGATGCGCAATGGCCACGACCGTCTTGCCTTCCATTAAGCGATTGAGGCTTTGTTGAATGGCCGCTTCGACCTCGCTGTCGAGTGCGCTGGTAGCTTCGTCGAGCAAAAGAATCGGCGCGTCCTTGAGCATGACCCGAGCGATCGCGATCCGCTGGCGCTGCCCGCCGCTCAACTTGACGCCGCGTTCGCCCACATGCGCCTCGTATCCCTTTCGACCGCCGGCGTCGCCCAGTGTAACGATGAACTCGTGCGCCTCGGCACGCTCTGCCGCAGCCATCATGTCCGCCTCGCTGGCATCGGGTCGGCCGTAGCGGATATTGTCGCTGACGGAGCGATGCAGCAACGAGGTGTCCTGCGTCACCATGCCGATTTGTGCGCGCAGACTGTCCTGGGTCGCGAGCGCAATATCCTGGCCGTCGATCAGAATCCGGCCTTGCGCAATGTCGTAGAAGCGTAGCAGCAAATTCACGATGGTGCTCTTGCCGGCGCCGGAGCGCCCCACCAGGCCGATCTTCTCGCCGGGCCCGATGTGTAAATTCAAATGATCGATGATGGGACCGGCCGCACTCGCAGCCGCGCCGTAGGCAAAGCTCACCGCTTCGAAGCGAATATCGCCGCGAGTGACCTTGAGCGGCTGCGCATCGGGGAGGTCCAGCACCGTGGGCGAACGCGCCAGCGTATTGATGCCGTCCTGGACGGTGCCGATCTGCTCGAACAGCGATGCCATTTCCCACATCACCCAGTGCGATATTCCATTGAGCCGCAGCGACATCGCCGTAGCCGCCGCTACCGCGCCCACCCCGACTTCGCCCTGAGTCCACAGCCATAGCGTCACGCCCGCGGTGCTCGCGATCAACCCCATGCTCAGCGCGTGATTGACGATCTCGAAACCTGTCACCATTCGCATCTGCACGTACACGGTCTGCAGGAACTCGGCCATCGCGCCTTGCACGTAGCCGGACTCGCGCTGTGTGTGCGAGAACAGCTTGACGGTGGTGATGTTGGTATAGGCGTCGGTGATGCGGCCCGTCATCATCGAACGCGCGTCCGCCTGCGCCATGGCGACCGCGCCTAAACGCGGCACGAAGTACCCCATGGCAAGCATGTAAATCACCAGCCATCCCATGAAGGGCGCCAGCAGCCATACATGAAAATTGCCGACCACCAGCGCAATGGTGACGAAGTAAATCACTACGAAGACCATGATGTCCGCCAATATCATCCAGGTATCGCGCACCGCCAGGGCCGTCTGCATCAACTTGGCCGCCACTCGCCCGGCGAATTCGTCCTGATAAAAGCTCAAGGATTGCGCCAGCATATTGCGATGAAAATTCCAGCGCAGTCGCATGGTGAAGTTGCCCGCCAGCGTCTGCTGCTTGAACAAGCTTTGCAGACCGATCAGCACGGTACTGCCGGCGAGCACGCCGCCCAGCAACAGGAGGTGGCCGCGCTCTTCGGTCCACAGCCGCGACGGCTGCACCTTGGCAAGCCAATCGACCACACGACCCAGAATGCTGAACAGCAAGGCCTCGAACACCCCGATCACCGCGGTCAGCAACGTCATCGCCCCGATGTAGCGGCGCACGCCGCGCGCGCAGGCCCACAGGAACGCAAAGAACCCCTTGGGCAGCGCCGGCGGCGGCGTGT
>JAYTXS010000375.1:0-8011 GCA_043742845.1 Gammaproteobacteria bacterium | reverse complement strand
GCGCTGCTTCGGGGCAGCGGCGCACCGATACTTTGTACAGCCCGGAATCTGCTCATGCGCATTCCAGTCACCGACGACAAAGCCGTCCAATCCTAGCCGGCCCTTTAGAATGTCCGTCAGCAAATAGTGATCGCCATGCAACTTCACGCCGTTCCAGCTGTTATAAGAGGCCATGACGATCATCGCGCCGGCGTTGATCGCCGCCGGATACCCCGCCGCATGCACGGCGCGTAGCTCCGCCTCTGAACCGACGGTATTTCCCTGGTCGCGTCCACCCACAGTGCCGCCGTCGCCTAGAAAATGTTTGACCGACGACAGGGTATGCCCAGGCGACATGAACTGCGCAGTGCCACGCTTACCCTGGAGTCCTTCCACCATGGCAGCAGCGTATTCAGCGACGAGTTCCGGCGATTCGGAGTAGCTCTCGTAGGAACGGCCCCAACGAACGTCACGCGCCATCGCGACCGTCGGCGCGAATGTCCAGTCGATGCCGGTAGTAGCAACCTCCTCCGCGGTTGCCGCACCGATACGGCGAACTAACTGCGGCTCGTGTGCCGCACCCAAGCCGACGTTGTGCGGAAAAATAGTGGCGCCTACAATCTTGGCATGCCCATGTACCGCGTCGATGCCAAACAGAATCGGAATGGCGGGATGCGTCGCACTGCCTGCCGCCAGCGAGGCACGATAGTAATCGTCGGTCAGATCCAGCCACGCCTGCGCAGTGGTGCGCACATTGTTGCCAGGCGCGGAGCCGCCGCCCGCCAGAATCGACCCTAACTTATAGGTACGCAGCTCTGCCGGAGAAATCGAGGCGATATCGGCCTGAATCATTTGGCCGACCTTCTCCTCCAAGGTCATGGCCGCGAGCCCGCCTACCTATTTTGTCCCGAAGCGAACTTGGCGCCGCTGCACCTCGAGGCGCTCGGCGGCGCGGACGACGCTGACACCATGATTACCAACGTATTCACGGGCCGTCCGGCCCGCGGCATCGTCAATCGTCTGATGCGTGAGCAGGGCCCGCTGTCTGCGTTCGCCCCGCCCTTCCCTGCGGCCGCTGCAGCGGTAGCACCGCTCAAAGCGATGGCCGAAGCGCGGGGCCGCGCGGATTTTACCAATCTATGGTCTGGGCAGGCGGCATGATTGGCGCATCGCTCTATGCCGGCGGGTCAGCTCACGCGCCTGCTCGCCCAGCAGGCGTTGGAAAAGCTGACTGCGCGTTGAGGTACGGTCGAGTCCTTAAGGTCTGGGCGGCTCGGAGAGTCCGCGACAACCCACGCCTTCGCCGCACACTTGATTGACGGGACAGACTATCGGAGTGCCCTTCACGCACCCGCGAGCATCGGCGCCTGAGGCGTGCGGCGCGCAACGTTCGCGACCATTACAAGCCCGCTTGTCGTCGCAGTCCGCATCGCTACTGCAGGTCATGCTCGACGGCTCGCGATCCGTGGTCGCAAGTTCGCCCTGCCGGGAGATAACGCCCGACAGCATGGCATCGAGCAGCCGCTCGGGCGCCCCTGATGACGAAGGCAACTGCACCTCGGCGGCAACGACCTCAAACGCGGGTGCCACGGGGCTTGCGCCCCGGTAGTACAAACTAAAGCGCACTACATTGCGCGGGTCGAGCGTCTCGCTCAAGCTCACCGGAATGACATGCGTGGAATCGCGCGGCCAGGATTCGCCATGCACCAGCGGCAAGCGCCTGACGCTTTTGCCGGTCTCGTAAATGCGCAGCTCCAAGGAGCTGCCGGCGCTGAGTTCGTCGGCGCCGGTAAC
The DNA here is from genome assembly GCA_043742845.1 of Gammaproteobacteria bacterium. Classification (GTDB taxonomy): domain Bacteria; phylum Pseudomonadota; class Gammaproteobacteria; order Steroidobacterales; family Steroidobacteraceae; genus Bog-1198. Next base: position 6,238 of record JAYTXS010000375.1, on the reverse strand, counting down.
GATGTGCACCTCGAGACGGGATACCGGCAGCGCCACGGCCCCGGCAGCGCCCAGCACCCAAAGCAGCAGGAGAGTCCAAGCTGACGTCGGCAATGGTAACTTCATGCCCGTATCATAACCGATCCGGATCAATCGCCCTGTTTGTAGACCGTGCCTTCTTTCATGACGAAGTGAACATGCTCGAGCTCGCGAATATCCGCGAGCGGGTCACCGTTCACGGCGATGATATCCGCCGACTTGCCGGCCGTGATGGAGCCGAACAGCTCGGAATGGCCGATCAGGTCCGCCGCGTTGACCGTGGCCGACTGAATCGCCTGCATGGGAGTCATGCCGTACTTCACCATGAAGGCGAACTGACGCGCATTGATGCCGTGCGGGCAGACACCCGCGTCGGTACCGAATGACATCTTCACGCCGGCGCGAACCGCCTTGGTAAAGTTGCGGCGCTGGGCTTGCGCCAGATCCGCATCGTGCTGCAGAAAATCAGCAGGTGTGCTCGGCGAGGACTGAATGCATTCTTCGTCGTAAATATCCATGTCCAGATAGGTCCCATGCTGCTTCGCGAGTGCAATGCCTTCGTCGTCTATGAGGGTGGCATGCTCGATCGATGCGACACCGGCGCGGATGGCATTCTTGATGCCTTCGGTCGCATGCGCGTGCGCTTCGACGCGCAGTCCGAAATTAGCAGCCTCCTCGACGGCAGCGCGTAGCTCCTCGGGAGTGAACTCGATGGACTTTGGATTGCTGCCATGCGTAAGCACCGCACCGGTAGACAGAATCTTGATGTGATCGGCACCTCGATGCGCCAGATCGCGAATCCGCTGCCGCACCTCCCACGGGCTGTCAGCCACACCGAAGCGTAGATCCAGCGGCAGCTGGATATCCGGCGGCAGGCCGGTCATCGCACCGGCGCCCCCAGTGATGGTGATATAGGCCCCCGCCACGTACATGCGCGGACCGATGATGATCCCTTTCTCGATGGCGTCGCGCATGGCCACATCGTTGAGCGCCCGGTACACGCCCACATCGCGCACTGTCGTAAAGCCCGCCAGCAAGGTAACGCTGGCATTGGGAATGGCCAGGTAGGCGGTTTCTACGGCCGAACGCTGCAGGACGTTCAACGGCTCGGCATCGGTAAGATCGGCCAAATGCGTATGGCAATCGATGAGCCCGGGCAGCACGGTCATCTTCGACAGATCTATCACCTTCGCGCCATCAGGAATGGGCAGGTTCGCACCCACCGCTTCGATTTTCGTGCCGCGAATCACAATGATCTGGTTCACGAGCACGCGCCCGGTCGCCACATCGATGAGCTTGCCGGCGCGGATGGCGCTCACCGGGAGCGGCGCGGCAGCAGCAGCAGGCACCGCAGCTACCGCAGCCTGCTGGATGCAGCAAATCAGTGTCAGCCACAAAGATCGAGCCAGCACATCGCATACTTTCTTTTGCACAAACGTCCTTGGGTGATTCCGATACAGCAACGATACGGGTTCGCCGAATCATAGACCGCCATGACCGAGCAAGGCTACTGTTTTTCGATCGTTCAAGTAGCGCCGGCGCGCGGTTCCTGCTGAGTGATGCAGTGAATCCCGCCGCCGCCGCGAAACAAGGCGCGCAAAGCGAGGCACACGATCTGCCGGTCCGGATACGCGCGCCGCAAGGTGTCGGCGACCACGCGCATCCGTCTCGGATTCGAGCACCCTGCGGTTCTCTGCCATGATGGCAAATCGAGGGTCGGTCGGATCGATGACTTCTTCCAAAAGCACGGCGCCGGGCCTGAAGTAAGCGACATAGCCATCGACGTGTCCATCTGTCGCGTTGTCCGTCAAATCCCCCGGCAGCCAGATGATCTTTTTCATGCCCAGCATGGCGCGCAATTCGCGATCGGCCTGCGCCTTGGTCCATCCGGGATTGCGATTGGGATTGAGCACACAGGATTCGGCGGTGATCAGCGTGCCCTCGACGACCAGACTTGACGCGAACGCGGGCGCGGACACAAGTCCCGCAACCCGCGCGCCGATGGCCGCATCCTTATCGAACGGCCGGCATTTTTCGCCCCAGGCGTTGAAGGTGAAAACCGCCGCCGCCCGTTCGCCCGCGGCGTTGAGAACAAAGGTGGGACCTGAATCGCGCAGCCACGAATCGTCCATAGGCGCGGCGACTACACGCACCGTCGCTCCGCACCTCAACGCTGCGTCCGCGGCAAGCTCTGGGCTGGCAAGCATCGCGAGGGGTTCGAATCGCGCAATCGCCTGCGCCACCCGCGCATAGTCGTCACGCGCCGCCTCGATGTGTCCGTGCCAAATCGATTCGCGCGCAGGCCAGCCCATCCAGCAGCCCGAGTGAGGCGCCCACTCGGCAGGGATCGAATATCCAAGATCGATGGGGCTCACGGGGGGCGAATATACAGCACTGCGCTGCGGCCCGCGCACGGCTAAAATCGTACTAGCACCTCACCTCTTCACCACCGGATTCGACATGAATACTGTTTCCGCATTTCCCATCACGCAAAAATGGCCTGCGCAGCACCCTGACCGCCTGCAACTCTATTCCCTGCCGACTCCGAACGGGGTCAAAGTGTCCATCATGCTCGAAGAGATCGGACTGCCCTACGAGCCGCACTGGGTGAGCTTCGACAGCAACGACCAATCGAGTGCGGAGTTCCTGTCGCTCAGTCCCAACAACAAGATCCCCGCCATTCTGGATCCGAACGGTCCCGGGGGAGAACCGCTGCCGCTGTTCGAGTCGGGCGCCATCCTGCTCTATCTCGCGGAGAAAACCGGACAGCTCATGGCGCGGGATGCGGCCGCCCGCTATCAGACACTTCAATGGCTGATGTTTCAGATGAGCGGCATCGGACCCATGTTCGGCCAAGTCGGCTTCTACAATAAATTCGCGGGTAAGAGCTTCGAAGACAAGAGGCCGCGCGATCGCTACGTCGCGGAATCGAAGCGGCCGAACTCGTGGGCATCACGGAGTATGCGCATGTGTTGCGCGTGCTGGAGACATTCCTGGCGCGACCGGCCGTGGCTAGGGGCCTTAAGATACCCGCACGATTGAAGTAGCGCACGCGTCAACGGGCACTTGGGTCTCGGGCACGTGCGTCCAGGGCACGTGGGTCCGGGGCATGCGCGTCAAGTCCCGCGCGCACGCCGCAGTCGGCGCACGATTGCGCCCTGCAGCAGCTTCAATTCCTCGATGTGCAGCAGCACGCCGCAGCCCGTGAACACCACTGCCCCCATCGCCACGGTGGCGAATAGATACGCGAGCTTCTCCGCAAAGCCCTGCGTCGCCCAATCGGCCAGCAGCCAATGCATCGAGGCAGCACACACCGCGATCAGCGCCGCCGACGCGATCGAGACCTTTCCGAGCATCGCCAGCATGCGACGCGTGTCGAGTCCTTTCAGATGTCGGCGCATTAATGCGTACAGCAGCAGGAAGTTGACGGTCGCGATGCAGCCCGTAGAAAAGGCCAGGCCGCGATGTCCCCAACCCAGTCGAAAGGTGAATATCCAATTGAACAGCAGGTTGAGCGCCACCGCGAGAAAGCTCACCAGCATCGGGGTCTTGCGCCGGTCGAGGGCGTAAAACGCGTTCACCAATACCTTGAGAGCGGCGTAGCCCGCGAGGCCAATGGCATAGAATCGCAACGCACCTGCCGCCTGAGCGGCCTGATAGGCGTTGAATTTTCCATGCTGGTAGAGCACGGAAATGATCGGCTCTGCGAGCATGATGAGGCCCACCGTCGATGGAATGGTCAGCAGCAGCGCGAGGCGCATCGCACGCGCGAGTTCGGTGCGAAACGCCGCCATATGCCCGGCCTCCACCAAACGAGACAGTAGCGGCAAGCTGACGGTGCCCAGCGCGACACCGAACACACCCAACGGCAGCTGCATCAGCCGAAACGCGATGGACAGCCAGAAGATGGGACCATCGCCCAGGGTCGAGGCAAACATCGAATTGACGAGCACATTGAACTGCGTGGTGCTGGCGGCGATCACTGCGGGTCCCATCATCAGCAAAATCGCCTTCATCCCTGCATCCCGCCAGCGAAAATCGGGGCGAAAGCGATAGCCCAAGCGCGCCAGCGACGGCAGCTGCACCGCCAGTTGCAGCGCACCGCCGATAACGGTGGCAACCGCCAAGCCGAGCAATGCACGCGGCCCGAAGTGAGGATCCATCCAATAGCCCAGGGTCACTCCGCCGACGATGGATCCAATATTAAAAAAACTCGAGGCCATGGCCGGTACGCCGAAGACGCTCTTGGAATTGAGCATCCCCATGACCAGCGCAGCGAGCGAGACCAGCAGAATGAAAGGAAACATGATGCGCGTCAGCTGCACCGTCAGTGCCGCCTTGTCCGCTGCGAAGCCCGGTGCCAAGGTGGCGACCAGTTCGGTCGAAAATACGATCCCGGCAATGCACAGAATTCCCAGCACCACGGCGGTCAATGTTGCCACCTTGTTCGCGAGCCGCCACGCCGCGCCATCGCCGCCCCTGGCGATGGTCTTGCTAAAGGTTGCGACGAATGCCGTCGATAAGGCGCCTTCAGCGAATAGATCACGCAGCAGGTTGGGGATGCGGAACGCCGCGGTGAAGGCGTCCATCGCGGCGCCGCCGCCGAACAGCGCCGCGAAGATCAGCTCGCGTGCGAGGCCCAGCACGCGGCTGCACATCACGGCGATGCCAATGATCCCCGCCGCCTTGGTATTCAGTTTCTCGGCGGGAAGCTCTGCTGGATCCTTCATTGACGCGTAGCTTACCTCGCCCGTCACGAGGTGACGAACATCGCCACAACGGTCACCGCCATCACCGCCGTTGCGGTCCAGCCGAGGCGGCGCAATCTCGGCCTGATCACGAATCGTCCCATGACGTCTTCGCGCGCCGCCAGCAGCATCATGATCGCCATGATCGGAACCGCAATGACCCCGTTGATCTCGGCGCTCCACACCAGCGCCCGCACCGGGTCCAGATGCGTGAACGTCAGCGCCACACCCCCGACCGTTGCAATGGCGATGATCCCGTAGAATTCCAGCGCCTCATGCACCTTCATGTCCAGACCCGACTGCCAGTCGAAACTCTCCGACACCGCGTAGGCGGCTGAGCCTGCGAGCACCGGCACCGCGAGCATCCCCGTGCCGATGATCCCCAAGCTGAACAACAGGAATGTGGTTTGACCACCGAGAGGCCGCAGCGCTTCGGCCGCCTGCGCGGAGGTTTGGATGTCGACTATTCCGGCCGCGTGCAACGTCGCCGCCGTGCTCAAGATGATGAAGAAGGCAATCAAGTTCGAGAAACCCATGCCGATATACGTATCCCAGCGAATTCGCCGCAGATGCTTGCGCGCCGCCTCTTCGGCGTACGGCAACAGCGAACCGCCGTCATTGCGCGCGGTGACCGCCCGCAGGTCCTCCATCTCCTGCGCGGCCTGCCAGAAAAACAGGTACGGGCTGATGGTGGTGCCGAACACGGCCACGATCATGGTGATGGTGTTGTGATCGAACTGCAGCCGGGGCACCACCACTTCCGAGAGCACCGCGCCCCAATCCACGTGGATGGTAAAAATGACTGCGACATAGGAAAGCAGCGCGAGGGTCAGCCACTTCAAGTAGCGCACGTAGGTGGCGTAGCGCAGGAACACCTGCAATCCCAGACACAGCACGCCGAATGCAACGGAATATAGATGCGCCCAGCCGCCGAGCAACAGCCGCAGCGCCTCGCCCATCGCGGCAATGTCTGCGGCGATATTGATGGTATTGGCAATCAACAGCAGACCGACGATGCCGTACAGCACGGAACGCGGGAAAACCGTCTTCACATTGGCGGCCAGGCCTCGGCCCGTAATGCATCCCAGGCGCGCACTGACCATTTGGATGCCGACCATCAAAGGGTAGGTGAACAGCAAGGTCCACAGCATGCTGTAGCCGAACTGAGCGCCAGCCTGCGAATACGTGGCAATGCCGCTCGGGTCATCATCTGCAGCGCCCGTGATGAGACCGGGGCCCAGCTGCTTGACGCGCGGATCCTCAGTAATGTTTTTGAGCAAATTGACCATTGCCGGACTCCAGGAACGGTCCGGCCGCATGCGAGAAGGCGTTGATTCGGCACCTCCCGTACTCAGCGGGAGGGCGCTTATATTGGTCTTAAGCGTTCAGCCCGAAGCGCGGGTGCTGGGATAGCACCGATTTTCACTCGTACAACTACTCACGCGGCCGGCCTATGTGACCTAAACAGGTCG
>JAYTXS010000374.1:0-3884 GCA_043742845.1 Gammaproteobacteria bacterium | reverse complement strand
TCAACGCGGTCGCGGCGAAAGCCCTGTCCGTGGTGGGCGCAGAGAACCGTGGCTTGACCGTGACGCAGATGACCGACCTGCGCGCCAAGGCGCGCAAGGAAGGAGTTTATTTGCGGATCGTCAAGAATACGCTCGCGCGCAAGGCCGTTGCCGGCACCGCTTTCGAGTGCATTTCTCCGGCGCTGAAAGGGCCCATTGTTCTCGCATTCTCCAATGATGATCCGGGCGCTGCCGCTCGAATCGTCAAGGCATTTGCGAAGGACAACGACAAATTGGTGACGATGCTGGTGTCCTTGGGCGGGCAATTGCTCAAACCCGATGCACTCGAGCGCGTGGCTTCATTGCCGACGCGCGCGCAGGCGCTGTCGCTGTTGTTAGGGGTGCTGCAGGCGCCGATTAGTAAGTTCGTTGGTACGTTGGCTGCTCCCAACTCTAAGTTGGTTCGGACGCTGGCTGCTGTTCTTGAAGCCAAGAAAAGCGGTTTGCACCAAGCGGCAACGAATTAATCCTGATTCGGGGTTGCAAAGACCCCCACATTTATTTGGAGACGATAATGGCTGTTACTAAAGACGAAATCCTCGACGCGATTTCCAAGATGTCCGTCATGGAAGTGGTTGAACTGATTTCCGACATGGAGAAGAAGTTCAATGTCACGGCTGCTGCGCCCGTAGCGGCTGCCGCGGCAGGCGCGGCTGCTGCTGCTCCGGCGGCGGAAGCGCAGACCGAGTTCACCGTGACGATGACCGAGTTCGGCGCCAATAAAGTCGGCGTCATCAAGGTCATTCGCGAACTCACGGGCTTGGGCCTCAAGGAAGCGAAGGACCTGGTTGAAGGTGCGCCTTCGACGGTCAAGGAAGGCATTCCGAAAGCGGACGCCGATGCGATCAAGACCAAGCTGGAAGCCGCTGGCGCGAAGGCTGTCATCAAGTAGTGATTATTGACGATATGCGCAGTTCGATGGTTGCCGCTGCTTTAGCCGCGGCAACCATCGGCTGTGTTTTTGATTTTGGTCGTTTCGACCACGTTAATTTCGGCGCGTAGCGCCTAGGGGCACTCATGGCTTATTCGTTTACCGAAAAGAAGCGCATTCGTAAGAACTTTGGCAAGCGTCCGAGCATCCTCGGCACGCCATACCTGCTGGCGATCCAATTGGATTCGTATCGGCGATTCTTGCAAGCGGATGTAGCCGAGTCCAAACGCGACGAAATCGGCTTGCATGCCGCTTTCGACAGCGTGTTCCCGATCTCCAGCTATTCCGGCAACGCGACGCTCGAGTACGTGAGCTATCGCTTGGGCGAGCCCGTGTTCGACGTCAAGGAATGCCAGCTGCGCGGATTGACTTACGCAGCTCCGCTGCGGGTCAAGGTGCGCCTCGTGGTGCTCGACAAGGAAGCGAGCGGCGCCAAGAAGCCCGTCAAAGACGTGCGTGAGCAAGAGGTGTACCTCGGCGAACTGCCGCTCATGACCGACAACGGCACCTTCATCATCAATGGCACGGAACGTGTCATCGTTTCCCAGTTGCATCGTAGCCCGGGCGTGTTCTTCGATCACGACCGCGGCAAGACGCACTCGTCGGGCAAGTTGCTGTTCTCCGCCCGCATCATTCCCTATCGCGGCTCGTGGCTGGACTTCGAGTTCGACCCGAAGGATTGCGTATTCGCCCGCATCGATCGCCGCCGCAAGCTGCCGGTCACCATCATCCTGCGCGCCTTGGGCTACACCGAGGAGCAGGTGCTGGATATGTTCTTCGAGAAGAACATATTCCATTTGTCGAAGAAGGAAATCGAATTCGAGGTCATCCCGCAGCGCTTGCGCGGCGAGACGGCCGCGTTCGAGATTCGCGTCGGCAAGAAGGTCGTCGTCGAGGAAGGCCGGCGCATCACCGCTCGGCACGTGAAGGAACTCGAGGAGGCGGGGATCAAGCGCCTGCCCGTGCCCACTGAATACATGCAGGGCAAGGTCCTGTCGCATGACATCGTCAACACAGAAACCGGCGAGATTCTGGCGAAGGCCAATGAAATCCTCACGGTCCCGACGGTGGGCAAGCTGATCGAAAACGGCATCACGGAAATTCGCACGCTGTACGTCAACGATTTGGACCGCGGTCCGTACATTTCGGACACCTTGCGCATCGATCCGACCAAGACTCGCCTCGAGGCGCTGGTCGAAATCTATCGCATGATGCGTCCCGGCGAGCCGCCGACCAAGGATGCCGCCGAGAACCTGTTCCAGAACTTGTTTTTCAACGGCGAGCGCTACGATTTGTCGCCGGTGGGCCGCATGAAGTTCAACCGCCGCGTGGGCCGTGAGGAAATCACGGGCTCCGGGGTGTTGAGCAAGGAAGACATCATCGAGGTCATGAAGACCTTGATCGACATCAGAAACGGTAATGGCCACGTGGACGATATCGACCACTTGGGCAATCGTCGCGTGCGCAGCGTCGGTGAAATGGCCGAGAACGCCTTCCGCATCGGCTTGGTGCGGGTCGAGCGCGCCGTCAAGGAACGCCTGACCATCGCCGAGAGCGAGCCCATCATGCCGCAGGAGATGATCAACGCGAAGCCGGTGGCGGCCGCGGTAAAGGAATTCTTCGGCTCCTCGCAGCTGTCGCAGTTCATGGATCAAAACAATCCTCTGTCTGAAGTGACGCACAAGCGCCGCGTTTCCGCACTAGGCCCAGGCGGCCTGACGCGCGAGCGTGCCGGCTTCGAAGTACGCGACGTGCATCCGACGCACTACGGCCGGGTCTGCCCGATCGAGACGCCGGAAGGCCCGAACATCGGCCTGATTAATTCGCTGGCCGTGTATGCGCGCACCAACGATTATGGGTTCCTCGAGACCCCGTATCGGCGTGTGTCCGGCGGCAAGGTCACGGACCAGATCGATTACCTGTCGGCCATCGAAGAAGGCCAGTACGTAATCGCGCAGGCGAATGCGACCCTGAACGAGAAGGGCGAGTTCACCGATGATTTGATCTCCTGCCGTACGCAGAACGAGTTCACTTTGTCTGGCCCGGATAAGATTCATTACATGGACGTGTCGCCGAAACAGATCGTTTCGGTGGCAGCGTCGCTGATTCCGTTCTTGGAACATGACGATGCGAACCGCGCCCTCATGGGATCGAACATGCAGCGTCAGGCCGTCCCGACCCTGCGTTCCGAGACTCCTTTGGTGGGCACCGGCATGGAGCGCGCAGTGGCCATCGACTCCGGCGTCACCGTGGTGGCGCGGCGCGGCGGCAGCGTGGATTCCGTCGATGCCTCGCGCATCGTAGTGCGGGTGAACGACGATGAAACGACGGCCGGCGAGCCGGGTGTCGACATCTATTCGCTCACCAAGTACACGCGATCCAACCAGAACACCTGCATCAACCAGCGTCCGTTGGTGAAGGCCGGCGATGCCATCAAGCGCGGCGACGTGCTGGCGGACGGTCCTTCGACCGATCTGGGCGAGCTCGCGCTCGGCCAGAACCTGCTGGTGGCCTTCATGCCGTGGAACGGCTACAACTTCGAAGACTCCATCCTGATCTCCGAGCGGGTGGTCGAAGAAGACCGCTTCACGACCATTCATATCGAAGAGCTCACTTGCGTCGCGCGCGACACCAAGCTGGGCCCTGAAGAAATCACAGCCGATATTCCCAATGTGGGCGACTCGGCCCTGGCGAAGCTCGATGAGGCGGGCATAGCCTTCATCGGCGCCGAAGTGCGTGCGGGCGACATTCTGGTAGGCAAGGTCACGCCAAAGGGCGAGACCCAATTGACGCCGGAAGAGAAACTGCTGCGGGCGATCTTCGGTGAGAAGGCCTCGGACGTGAAAGACACCTCGCTGCGCGTGCCCCCCGGCATGGATGGCACGGTGATCGATGTTCGCGTGTTCACCCGCGA
>JAYTXS010000373.1:0-3121 GCA_043742845.1 Gammaproteobacteria bacterium | reverse complement strand
TGGAGGATATGAATCTTATTCGGCGCAACGAACCGAATGTTGACCTCGCTGCTCGCAAGAAAAATAAGTCGATCCATATTCAGGTGAAGAGGTTTAACGACTACGGCTGGATATCAGCCGGAGGCGTCAATGCAAAGGTTTGCGCCGGCGGACCCATTTTTAATAGAGTCATGAATGCTCCTCTTCGTTGTAATTTCGTGGTCTGCCCCACTCCGGCGGGCCGCGGCGATAAGAGGCAGATCCGCAACGAGTGGCGATATTTCGTTATGCCGGTGGATGTCGCTGAGCGGCTATTTAGAATCAACATCGATGCATATTTCAATACACCGAAGCGAGATGGATCTTCGAAGTCTAAGCGGGGCGCTTGCCAAGATTGGGTCGGACCCGGACCAATTCGTGCCAGTACCGTTTCGGATCACCAAATGGACTTCATGCCATTCGAGAACAACTTCTTGATACTGAGAGTGATGACTATGCATAACTCCTCGCTCTACAGGGGTTTGCCGATATTCTCAAGGGCGAATTGCGATCAATGATTACGACTCAAAGGCAATGATCGGCTAATGAAACCGCCGGATGATCGGCGTCATGAGGTCAGGGCGTGATCGGGGCGGCCGCCGCTACTGTTGTGATTGCCAGCACATCCTTATGAGCAAACGTCATCCGGATTGCGGCATCAAGTTGGCGCTGAGGCGCAGTCAATTTAAAAATTTGGATAGAACTGCGCAATTTAAGGCGCACATCCGACGATTTGACGGCTGGTCAGTTCGAAAATCCAGCCACGCTGAAAGATCCCACCGGGAAAGCGCGAGGCGAGAAAACGCGGAGCTTCGTGCGCCTGATCGCTGAACGGCATCCCCCAGCGGGCATAGGCAAGCAACTCGGCCCGCATGCCCCATCCCTTGGTGTAGTGGTCGATCTTGCTATGGATTCGCCCCAGGTCGATCCCCACCGGTGCAACGCGACCCAGCTCGAGCTTCACCGAGAAGCCGGACACCTCCCGCATCAGAGGGCCGTGGGTGACGGTGCGGAAACATCTTAGTTCCGCTGATTCGAGCCCCTTTGGCATCTTCTCAAAAAGCGCCCCCTCCGCACCCTCAGGCCTTTCGCGCAGCGCCGCAGCGATCAGCTTGAGCGCCTCTCGCCGTTGGGTCTGATTGGCTGTTGCATCGAACGCGACATTGATCTGCGTCGCGCGGTGACGCTCCACAACTTCTCGCGGCGTTTCCCGGAGCGCGTCTTCCCAGAATTCCGGTCCGCGGCCTAAATACGTCATGCGCTGCAGCTCAAGTTGATCATCGAGCTGAACGAGTTCGAACCCGACTTGGCCGAGCCCTTCAATTTCGCACAGGATGTCGGGTGGATCAGGTTGAGTGATGCTCTCGGGGCGGACGACAAGGCCAGCGGCCCGCACGAAGCACTCGAAAATGCCACGCTCCTCAAGCGCCTTCGCGGCTGCAGCGTTCACACTTGTCGCTCCGGTCACTGTGTAAATCTCGAGGCCATATTGCGGTTGTTCTTCACCCGATATTATCGATGATACTCCGCAGGGAAACCGAATCGCTGATGAAATGCAGGGAGCCACGGCCGAACGACGACTGCGATCGGTAGCTTTTGCGTAGACCTCGAAAAGCTTCATATGGGGATTTCGAACGTCCGGTCACGGGGAATCCGTGCGGTCGCGTCCGACTTCGCCTCCTGGCCGGTAGCGGCAGTAGCCGCCTCCCAAATGCGGCCTTTCAATCGCAAAACTTTGAGGCAACGCCTGCCGATGGCGTTTGAACTAATACACATTATCTCTCTGGGGACTTCAGCCGACTGGCCAGCTGCACTAAATATTGCCGTCGATTGTCGCGCTTATTCCTCTGCCTGGCGGCTCCGCTCCGACACTCCTCTATTATTTGCTGAACCCACAATGGTTTCCTAGAGCGCCCGGGACCGAGTTTCTCAATTACCTGCTGCATCGTGTATTCCGGGTGCCGATTAACAATCGCGCAGATTTGAATTCGTGTGCTTGTCCAACAGTCGATCGGCCAGTTTCCGTCAAGTCCGAATGTACACCCGGTGAGCGGGTCAGCGCATCCGCATATGCGTGCCTTTCGCGCACATTTGGTAATACTAAAAGTCATCCAGCGGGCGGGTGATCTCTGAAAGGACTGAACGACTGCGCACCAGTGTCCTGCGGATCGCGCGGCGTCAGCATCAGCAGCCGGCGGTCGCCGTCACGGTGGACAAATACGGACCCGTACTCTGGCGTCGCTTCAGCCTGCCACCCGTCGTCCTTGAGGCGCTCGATTGCCGCCGTCATGGCCGCGGAAAGGTCCGCACCAGGGTCGAGGCGCACTACCTCGAGCAGCTGCCATTGCAGGTCCCACAGAACGACGTAGCTCGGCTGCGACGATGTGGTGAAGGCGGAGAAGCGGTAGCGGGCCACGTCCGGATTCTGCTGCCCGGAAGCAAATTACGTCCATCCAGTACTGGGCAATGCCCGGGACTGTATGATTCGGCGTCTCGGCCCCAAGCCAAAGGAATGAACGCCAATGAATGACGCTATCAAACGAGCAGAGGACGGGGTCGCAACTGCGGAAGCTATACACGCCAACGAGTTGAAGAAGCGCCAAGACGAGATAATTTCTTTCGCCATCGACGTGGCGGAGGCTAAGGGCGACCCTCAGCGACGCGCTGGAGGCCGCTACTTAGCGCCGGCCGTCCCAAGACGGTCCTCCCTATTCGGGGCAGTGGTACGATTCTCGCTTGATCTTTGCGAATATTTCTTCGCGGTGTACGGCCACATCCTTGGGCGCGTCGATGCCGATGCGCACTTGATGATCTTTAATACCCGTTCCTTGACTACCTTGCGAGGATCTTTGTCCGCACGCATTGCAACGTATTTGGTATGCCGCAGCTTTGAGGCATCGGTCCATTCCAAGAACTCGATGCGCACAACAGCCTCTAGATTTAAGCCACACGCAGCCTTTCATCTTCTCCGCGGTTAGTCCGGCGCCCCATCGGCCTTCTGACTTCTCCGGTAAGTTGACGAACGGGTACTTGGTGGTTTTGAAATGCTTTATCTGCGCGAATACCTCGTGCCGGGTGGCAGGAATGAAACCGGCACGCACTC
>JAYTXS010000372.1:0-52167 GCA_043742845.1 Gammaproteobacteria bacterium | reverse complement strand
GCCACCGCGCGAAGGCCAATCAGCGTCGATCTTGTTCAGAGCTTTGTGCAGTAGCAGTTGCCAATACCCTCTATAGGGCGCTGTGCGCTGAGGGCGGTCAAGCAAACAATTTATCGCGTTTGCACCGATATGCGGCCGCTAGGTACGGGCGCTTCGCAATTCGTCGCGCAGCGCCCGGCGCAGAATCTTGCCTACGTTGGTCTTGGGCAATTCGCTGCGAAAGTACACATGTCTCGGAACTTTGTAGCCCGCCAGTTCAGTTCGACTAAAGGCTATCACGGCCTCAGCCGTGAGGGCCGGATCCTTCTTGACCACGAATAGGGCAACGACTTCGCCGGAATTCTCATCCGGTTGAGCGACCGCCGCGACCTCCAGCACACCCGGATGGGCGGAAATGACGCTCTCTATTTCATTCGGGTAAACGTTGAAGCCGGATACCAGAATCATGTCTTTCTTTCGATCCTCGATGAACACGAAGCCGGCTGAGTCCATGCGGCCTATGTCGCCGGTGCGCAGCCAATCGCCGAACATCACGATCTCGGTCTCATCCGGTCGATTCCAATAGCCGCGCATTACCTGCGGACCGAACACGCAAATTTCTCCGACGCCATTCACGGCAAGCTCTTGGCCGGCGTCGTCACGGATTGAAATGTCGGTCGAGGGAACGGGCAGTCCGACCGAGCCATTGAAATCCAAGCCCACGGGATTCGCGCTAGCCACCGGCGAGGTTTCCGTCAGGCCCCAGCCCTGGGTGACGACGCAGCCGGTGACTTCTTTCCAGCGCGCGGCCACCACTGCCTGCAGGGCCATGCCTCCGGCAAACGTGCATCGCAGCCCGCTGAAATCCACCGTCGCGAATTCTGGGGTATGCAGCAGCGCGTTGAAGAGCGTATTGACGCCGCTGATGAAGTTGAAGCGGTATTTTTTCAGCTCGGCGACGAATGCCTTGAAATCACGCGGATTGGTGATCAACACGTTCTCGGCACCGAGTGATAGAAAGCACAGGCAATTGCTGGTGAGCGCAAAAATGTGATACAGCGGCAGCGCTGTGATGACGACGCGCGCTTCACCGGCCTTGAGTGAGGGATTTATCCAGGCTGAGGACTGCAGGACATTGGCCACCATATTGCGATGGGTGAGAATTGCGGCCTTCGCAACGCCCGTGGTTCCCCCCGTGTACTGTAGGAACGCGATGTCCTCCGGCCCCAAGGGGACGGCGTTGAGTTTGCGTCCGAGGCCGCCGCCCAAGGCGTTCTTGAACGTCGATGCTCCCGGCATGTTCCAGGGTGGTATCTGCTTGCGTACGTGCCGCAGCACAAAATTCACGATCGAGCCGCGCGGCCAGCCGAGTAAATCGCCGATGCGCGTTACCAGCACTTGTTGCAGATGGGTGTGAGGCAGCACTTGTTGCAGCACATGCGCGAAATTCTCGACAATGACGATGGCCTTAGCACCCGAATCGACGAGCTGATGTTCGAGCTCGCGAGCGGTGTAGAGGGGGTTGGTGTTCACCACCACCATGCCCGCACGCAGCACGCCGAACAGCGCGATCGGGTATTGCAGTATGTTCGGCATCATGAGAGCGACCCGATCGCCCTTGACCAGGCCGGATTGGTGTTGCAGCCAGGCGGCAAATGCGCGGCTCAGCTGGTCGAGCTGCACGTAGCTTAAGGTCGCTCCCATGTTGGTGAACGCCGGCGCGTGGCCGTGCGCGGCGCATGCCTGCTCGAAAATATCCCGCAATGAGTCGTAGCTGCCGGGGTCAATGTCCTCCGGTATTCCCGCTGGGTACTGGTTCAGCCAATTTCGATCCAAGCGATGACTCCTTGAGCTTTCTTTCCGCGTGTATAGCATCCGTCAATGACGCCAGCAATGAGGACCGGGAGTAAACTTGCACCGATGAACGGCCCACTGGATGCGCTAGAGGCGCAAATCATTCGCTCATGGAACACCAACGCCAAGCCGTGGTCGAGGGCCATACAGGCAGCCAGCATACTCAGCCGCAGGCTGGTGACCGATCAGGCGATCGTCGAGGCCGTGTTGAGCGTGCGCCCGGCTCGCGTGTTCGACGTGGGTTGCGGTGAGGGCTGGTTGGCCAGACGCTTGAGCGCCTCGGGAATCCATGTCACGGGCGTCGATGCGGTGCCCGAGCTTGTCGCGGAGGCCGTGCGCTGCGGTGGGGGCCGGTTTCAAGTGGGGGACTATCTCGCCATCGCCGAGCGGCGGTTGCCATGTGGGCCGTTCGATGCAGCGGTCTGCAATTTCTCGCTGTTGGGGAAGGAATCGGTGAATGCGTTGCTCGGCGCCATCCCCCACTATCTCGGCGCGGCAGGCCATCTCGTGGTGCAAACGCTGCATCCGCTGGCGGCGTGCGGCGAGCATCCTTACCAGGACGGCTGGCGCGACGGGAGTTGGGCGGGTTTCAGCACAGAATTCAGCGACCCCGCGCCCTGGTACTTCCGTACTCTGGCGAGCTGGGTGTCGATGCTGCGAGGATGGGGATTCGAAATACTCGAGTGCCGCGAACCCACGGCCCCGGATGCGATGGCCCCTGCCTCGGTCATCTTCATATGCAAGACTAGGAACCCTGGAGCAGACTGAGCTTTTGGAGCCCACTCGATGAGAATTTGGCGATTGTTGGTCATCGGCGCGTGTCTGGGTGCAAGCGGTTGCGTCATCGGTTACGGGCCCTGTCTGTTCCAGCAGCCCGTCAAGAATACGCTTACCGGGCACGTCCACTTTCGCGACTATCCTGCGGCCGACGGCATGGACAATATCCCGGTGCTGGCGCTGGATCAAACCGCCTACATCTATGCGCCGGCGGAAAGCCATCATTGCCTGCCCGCCAATGACCTACAGTTGGTCGGTGTCGCGGAGTTTCCCCAGAATGTCATCGAGAATTCGCATGTCACCGTGGATGGCACGCTGTTTCAGGCGGGGTCGCCCCGCCAGCACATCCCATTTCTGATGAACGTGATCACCATATTGCCGATTCCCATAGCGCACTGACGTGAAGCTGGGATTTGCCGTGAACCGGGCTACAATTGAGCGTCGAACCGGATACCAACTAGGGAGTTAATTTCCATGAAAAATACGAATCTCGCAGCACTGCTGGCTGCACCCATTCTGGTGTTTGCGCTGTCGCTGCCCGCCTCGGCCGCGGATGACGCTGCGGCCGCCAGCACTTGCAAGGACGGTACGACGTCCGCTACTACCGGTCGAGGCGCGTGCAGCGGTCACGGCGGTGTGCAAAAGGCGCCGAAGGCGGCAGCGGCTGCTGCAGCGCCCGCTGCGACTGCTGCAGCGCCGGCAGCTGCTGCGGCACCTGCCGCGGCAACAGCGTCGGGCGGTAGCAGTACCTGCAAGGACGGCACGGCCTCCGCTACTACCGGTCGCGGCGCGTGCAGCGGTCACGGTGGCGTGCAAAAGGCGTCGAAAGCCACCGCAGCGGCGGCTGCAGCCCCTGCTGCTGCTACTGCGGCTCCTGCGCCGGCAGCTGCCCCGGCACCAGCAGCGGCGCCGGCTGCCGCTAAGTCTGCTGTCGCGTCGACGTCGGCACCCACTGCGACCGCCAGCAATACGGACCCCACCGGTGCGACGGCGAAGTGCAAGGACGGTACTTATTCGAAGTCGAAGCACCATTCAGGCACTTGCTCGAGCCACGGCGGCGTCGCTGAATGGCTGACCGCCCAATAAGGGGCCTGGTCAAGCCAACGTTGGTTTGTGACAGAGGGGCGGCGAGGGATCTCGCCCGCCCGCCCTTCGGCAGGCTAGCGATGCAGCAGCGGCTTCAGCGACGGCCAGACATTGTCCAACAGCTTAGGTTGTCCAAGCTCATTGGGATGCATGCCGTCGCCCTGCATGAGAGCAGGGGAAAGGGCGACGCCATTCATCAGGAAGGCCACCAGAGGTAGTTTTTTCTTTTGTGCCAGGTCGCTGTAGCTGGAGGCGAACTTTTCCGTGAATTCGGGGCCGTAGTTGGGCGGCATGCGCATCCCCAGCAGCAGCACCTTGGCACCGGCTGCTATCGACAAATCGACCATATGCAGCAGGTTGTCGCGCATTTGCGCGACCGGCAGCGCTCGCAGGCCGTCATTCGCGCCTAACTCTAAAATGACGATGCTAGGCTGATGCAGGGCCAGCGCCCGCGGCAGGCGCGCTAGGCCGCCCGCTGAGGTTTCGCCGCTGACGCTGGCGTTGACGACTTGGTAACCGTACTCTTGCGACTTGAGCCTCGTCTGCAGCAACGCCACCCAGCCCTGTTCTACCCGCGCCAGGCCGTAGCCGGCACTAATGCTATCGCCGAACACGAGAATCACCGGCCCTTCGACAGTCGTTGCGCCGTTGGCCGCAACGGATGCAATCACCAGCAATACTAGGATTAAAAGCCGATTCACAGGCGCTCCTCAATGCAAGACCAAGTAGTTCTCGACGCAAAAAACGTATCCAAGACCGTTGCAAGTCCCGAGGGTCAGTTGACCATTCTCGCCGATGTAAGCCTCAGTGTGCGAAGCGGTGAAACTTTGGCGATTGTCGGTGCTTCGGGTGCGGGTAAGTCCACGTTGCTGGCTCTACTGGCCGGTCTCGATTCTCCAAGCACGGGCCGCGTCTCGATCGCAGGGGTGGATTTGACCGAGCTCGACGAAGACGGGCGTGCCGCCATTCGCGGCAAGCATGTTGGATTCGTGTTTCAGTCGTTTCATTTGATCCCGTCGCTCACGGCGCTGGAAAATGTCATGTTGCCGTTGGAATTGGGCGGTCGCCGCGATGCGCGCCAGGTGGCGCTGACCGCCCTGGGCCAGGTGGGTCTCACGCCGCGCCAGGCCCATTACCCAAAGCAGCTGTCGGGTGGCGAACAGCAGCGCGTGGCAATCGCGCGCGCCTTCGTCACCCATCCCGCGGTTTTGTTCGCGGACGAACCTACGGGTAATTTAGATACTGCCACGGGGCAGCGCATCACGGATCTGCTGTTCGATCTGAATCGCAGCACGGGCAGCACCCTGGTGCTTGTCACTCATGACCGCACGTTGGCAGCCCGTTGTGACCGCATTTTGGAACTCGATGCCGGCCACACGGTGAACTGATGCAAATCCTGCGGTTTGCGCTGCGAAATTTGTGGCGGGATCTCAAGTCCGGTGAGCTGTCGGTGCTGTTGCTGGCGCTGACGGTCGCTGTATTGTCTCTGACGGCCGTGGGATTTTTCACCAGCCGAATCTCACAGGGCGTGCGGGCGCAGGCGGCCGAAGTGCTGGCGGCCGATTTACGGCTGGAATCTGCCAATCCAATTCCGGTGCATTATTTTGCGGACGCGAAGAGCAGGGGATTGCGCAGTGCGCAAATACTGTCTTTTCCGACAGCCATCTTCAGCGGCGATGAGAGTCAATTGGCAGCGCTCAACGCAGTCAGCGCAGGCTATCCATTGCGCGGACACGTGCGCATCGCCGATGTCCCTTTCGGCGTTGCGCGCGCGACTGATCGCATACCGGGGCGCGGCGAAGCGTGGATCGACGCGCGCATCATCGCGCAATTAAAAATTGCACTCGGCTCCCGCTTGCGAATCGGTACCGCTTCATTTCGAGTGACTCAGGTGCTCGATTACCGACCGGATCAAGGGACGGGCTTCGTGAATCTCGCTCCCGCTGCCTTGCTCAACTACGACGATGTGGCCTCGACGCAGCTGATTCAACCGGGCAGCCGCGTGACTTATGCCGCGCTGTTCGCGGGACCTGGCGCGCAAATCGCCTCGTTCCGCGAATACCTGGTGTCGAACAAGGCGCCGGGGGAGCGCTTGCGTGAGGTGGATGAATCGAGCAGGCAACTCAATTCGGCAATCGATCGCGCCAGCCGTTTTCTGAACCTCGCCAGCCTCGCCTCCGTGCTGCTGGCCGCAGTGGGCGTGGCCATGGGTGCGCGGCGCTATGCGACCCGGCATATCGATGCGGTGGCGTTGATGAAGTGCATGGGTGCATCGCAAGCCTTCGTGCTGGCTATTTCCGTGATCGAATTGGCTTTGCTGGCGGTGTTCGCGGTAACGATCGGCGCATTGCTGGGCTACCTCGCGCAGTCCGGGTTGGCGTGGCTATTGCGCGGCCTGATTCGCACCGACCTTCCCGCCGCCTCGCTGGCGCCGCTGCCCATAGCATTGGTCACCGTGCTGGCCATGCTCATCGGTTTCGCACTGCCGCCGCTGCTGCAATTGAAAAGCACGCCGCCGGCACGCGTGCTGCGCAAGAGCGTGAGCGCGCCGCCACTGCGCTACGGCCTGAGTTACTTGCTGGCGCTCGCCGCGCTGTTCGCGATTCTTTGGAGCTTGGTGCGGGACACGGAGTTGGTGCTGTCCGTTCTGGCAGGTGTGCTGGGAGTCGGTTTGGTGCTGACGCTGGCGGGCTACGGATTAGTGCGCCTCACCGGCCGGCTGCGCGGTGGGGTGGGCGTCGCCTGGCGATACGGACTTGCCAATGTCTCGCGCCGCGGCGGCGACAGCGTGGTGCAAATCGTCGCCTTTGGCCTGGGGTTGATGGTGTTGTTGCTGTTGGCGGTGGTGCGTGGCGATCTACTCGCTGATTGGCGCCACAGCCTCCCCGTCGATGTGCCGAATAATTTTCTGATCAACATCCGGCCGGAGGAGCGCGCGTCATTGCACGAATTCCTGCAGTCGCGCGGTTTAGGCCAGCCGCAGATGTTTCCGATGATTCGGGCACGCATCACGGCCATCAACTCGCAGCCGAACGAGTCGCTGAAGCTCAAGGGCGAATCCGGCCGCGGTTTCTTGGAAAGAGAGCAAAACCTGACCTGGTCGGCCGACCTCATGGACGACAATCAATTGATCGCGGGGAATTGGTGGACGGCCGCTGATTCCGGCAAACCCCTGGTGTCCATATCTTCCGAATACCAAGAGGCCCTGCAGCTAAAATTGGGAGACAGGCTCACCTTCGATATCGCCGGCGAGGCGCTGACGGTTCAGGTCGCCAGCATTCGCAAGATACGCTGGGACAGCTTCCGCCCGAATTTCTTTCTGGTGTTTCCACCGGGACTTCTTGACGGTGCCGCTGGGACCTACATGACCAGTGTGTTTCTGACGCCGGCGCAGCGACCGGCGCTGGCGGATCTGGTGCGGCAGTTTCCGACCATCTCCGTGTTCGACGTCGATGCCATTCTAAAACAGATCCGCGACATCATGGATCGAGCCTCCCTGGCCGTGCAGTATGTCTTTTTGTTCACGCTGGCCGCTGGAATCGTGGTGCTGCTGGCGGCGGTGCAATCCACGCGCGACGAGCGCCGTTATGAAAGCGCCATGCTGCGCACTTTGGGGGCGAGCCGGGGCACTGTACTGCAAGGGGTGGCCGCGGAGTTTTCCGCGCTGGGATTTTTGTCAGGTACTCTCGCGGCATTCGGCGCGACGACCGTTGGTTGGGTATTGGCGCGGCGGCTGTTTTCGCTGCACTACACGCTCGATCCGTGGGTCTGGGTGGTAGGCCTGGTGTGCGGCACCGTGCTGGTTGGGGTAAGCGGTACTTTGGCGACGCGACGAGTGGTCAATACACCGCCTATTCAGACCCTGCGCGACGAGTGAACCCGGGGGGTCGGCGCGCGGCGACGGCGCACTAAGCGGCCGCGGCGCGGGCGCTCAACGCACGTCGAGAATCAGCCACGCAATTGGAATAGGGCTGCCGCGGGACGGTAGCGCTTCGATGCGCACATTGTAGATGCCGGCCGCGAGTCCGGTGGAATTGAGGGTCATACGCAATTCGCCGTTCGAGTCTTTGAATAGATTGTTCAATACCAGGGCGCGCCCCTGGTCTTTCTTATCGACGAACATACGAAACTGCGTCAGCTTGTTGGTGTAATTCAGATCGACATGCACATCCAAGAGTTGCGGTGCATTGCGATTCAGCACGATGCGTGCCCGGTCGATGCCCGGAGCCCGGTCCGGCGCCACTTGTACTTCTTTTTCGGTGGCCGGTTGTATCAACGAGCCTTGGTTCATCAAGTCGCGGGTGTCCTCGAGCTGACTGTGCAGTAATACGTACTTGCCCAGCACCGCCCAGAATGCCAGCAGACACAGAATGCTGGCGGCAATCAGACCGAACAGCACATAGATATGTTTCCACCACGGAAGCTTAGGCTCGCCTAGATCCTGGGGTTGTCCGCTGGCTTCGAGCAGCTTGAGACTGGTATGAGCGCGCTCCGACAACTTCAGTTCGTCGAGGTATTGGGGGTTCGCGCGGCACCATTGCTCGAGATCGCGGGCGCCCTTGAAGGGGAGTTTGCTTTCGAGATAGCGCTCCACGAGTTTGTGATCTTCGATGAACTTTCGATCGAAGCGCGGCGACGGCGCGGTGGGCGGATTTACTTTTGCAACAGTGCGAGCGAGCATACTCAAAGCCTTCCTCTTAGCGTGCATCATGACGCGTCCCGGCCAAGGAATATGTGAAATAATCGGCAAATGACCAGCCCTAACGCCCCTAGGCCAGATAGGGGCCGAGAACCCTGTCACGCTTCGGGGGTTTTCATCGACGCTATTCCCGAATGATTAAGCGGGCGCTGTCGAGTTCGCCCAAGGCCGCCTCACGCTGGGCGGATGAAAGCCTAGCCCAATCGATCTTCGCGCCATTCTCTCGGCGTAACTGCGCGTCGTCGATGTGCCGCACTGAGCCGCGCTTGATGCGCCATCGCTGGGGCAAGTGACGAGTGCGCCCACGGCGCACGAGATCGACGACGGCGCGAATGACTTGGCTGTTGTTGGCGAGATTGCCGTGCAGCTCTTCCACGAAATAGGATTCGATCTTGGGCAGCCTTGCCAGAGCCAAGGGCACCGTGCCGTCCCCGCTTCGCGCCATCGAATATTCGAATCCTGATGCCGTTCGGCGCACGCCGATCACCGTCTCCTGATTGACACCGAGGATTTGCAGCATGCGCGAATCCGGCGGGGCGAGCTTTGCGCGCACCGCCGCCACTTCCTTTAAGAACCGCTGCTTTGGTGCCGGTCCCTGCTTCGGCCAGCCGCGCGCATGAAACAGGTCCATGCCTTTGAGGCGTCGTGGAGCAGGCAGCATGTGATACAGCCCGGGAAAGGTGTTGAAGACCTTGGCGGCGAGATATTCCGGCGAATGCCGCCGATCGAGCCTCGACATTCTGCGTATGAATGGGTAGGTTCCGCGTAGCGCTTGTACCGACGCGAAGGAGCCGTCGTTGGGTGTGCCCAACATGATGAGCTTGCGCACCAGCCGCTTCGGCAACATGCGAGCCGCCATGCGCGCGACCAAGCCGCCCATGCTATGGGCAACGAGAATCACCGGCTCCGCTTCAGCGGCGATACGAGCCGCGAGCTGTGCACCCAGTTCATCGTGGCCGAGGCGCCAGTCGTATGAGTGGAAGCGAGCATCGCGGCCGCTGATCTGAAGCTGCAGTTTGAGCCGTGCGTACGAGAAGAGCAGCACGCCGACGGCGCGCAGCGACTTGCCCGAGGGCAATTTCAGGGCGCTCAGCCGGCCCGCGGATATTTGCAACGGGTCGATCCACAGCACTTCGGAGCGGGCAGAGCGGACCGGGCCGCCAATTTTCGAGCCCATAATTCCGGGCAAGATGAGTACTTTGGCGCCGCGTGGCTTCTTCGCTCGCTTTGCGGCCGCTGCCAGCAGCGAGAGTTCCGCGTACGCCTGCGTGCCGAAGTATTCGCGCAGGCTGTCCGGGTGCCTGCCGCTGACCAGAGCGTCGAGCACGGCATCGTCTTGCGCGTGAAATGCCCAGTCGGCGCTGCGGGCGACCAGCCTGCGTTGCGCCGTGTTCGAACCTTGACTCAATTCTTGCCCGTCATGACGCGGTCTATAACGTCGCACACCGCCGCAATCGCGGCAGCGCGAGTGCTGGACTTGCGCCAGACCGCGCCCACGGAACGGGACGGCGCCGGCTTGGCAAAACGCCGCACGGTCAGGCCGCGCTGCGAGCCGAACGGCGATTCCACGGCAAGCTCCGGCAACAAGGTAACTCCCAAACCCGCGACCACCATTTGGCGCAGGGTTTCCAGACTGGTGCCGCGGAAGTCCTCGTGCTCTAGGACATCGACCCGGCTGCAGACTTCCAAGGCCTGGTCGCGCAGGCAATGGCCATCCTCCAGCAACAACAATGTCTGGCCTTTAAGGTCCGGGATTTTGATGTTGGTTTTGGCGGCGAGCGGATGATTGTTCGGCAGCGCCACCGTGAAGTCTTCATCGTACAGCTTGCGCGACTCGTTGCCGTCCTGCTCGGCGGGCAGCGCTAAAATTCCCAGATCGATTTCGCCGTCACGCAGGCGCTTCAACAGCGCCTCGGTTTGGTATTCGTACAGCATGAGGCTTAAGGCAGGCAGCGCCTTGCGAAACTTCGGCATGACTCGCGGCAGCAAGTAGGGGCCAATGGTGGGGATCAACGCCATCTTGAGCTTGCCGGCGAAGGGGTCCGCGTTGTGACGGGCAAGGGCGATGATTTCCTCGCTCTCGTTCAGCATGCGGCGGGCGCGCACCACCACCTGCTTGCCGACATCCGTGAGCTGTACATTCTTCGGCTGGCGCTCGACCAGCTTGACCCCGAGGAAGTCCTCGAGCTTCTTGAGTTGCGCCGAGAGCGTGGGCTGGCTTACAAAGGTGCGCTCGGCCGCCTTGCCGAAGTGGCCAGTGTCGGCCAGCGCCACCAAGTACTTGAGATCCTTGAGATTCATGTCCTATAGACGCAGTCTATCAAGGCCATAATTATTATCCAATTCTTTAATGAGCCACCGGCTGCTAGCATCCACACCTGTGTCAAAACTCCTTCGAGGATCAATTCCATGTCTCTGATCAATACTGAAATCAAGCCCTTTAAAGCCACCGCCTATCACAACGGCAAATTCGTCCCGGTGACGAACGATACCCTGAAAGGCAAGTGGTCCGTGGTGGTGTTCTATCCCGCAGATTTCACGTTCGTATGCCCCACGGAACTCGGCGATCTGGCGGACAACTATGCTGAATTCAAGAAGTTAGGCGTCGAAATCTATGGCGTGTCCACCGACACTCATTTCGCACATAAAGCCTGGCACGACACCTCCGATACCATCAAGAAGGTTCAGTACCCGCTGGTTGGCGATCCTACCGCGGCGCTTGCGCGTAATTTCCAGGTTCTGATCGAGGAAGAAGGCCTGGCGCTGCGCGGCACCTTCGTCATCAACCCTGAGGGTTTGATCAAGATTTTGGAAGTTCACGACAATGGAATCGGCCGCGATGCAAAGGAGCTGCTGCGCAAAGTGAAGGCCGCGCAGTATGTGGCTTCGCATCCGGGCGAGGTATGCCCGGCGAAGTGGACTCCTGGCGCCGAGACCTTGAAGCCGTCTTTGGATCTTGTCGGAAAGATCTGATCTTGGGGGATCGATGATCGTTAGAGAAACGGCGGACGGGCCTCGGAACAATGGAGGCTCGTCCCCTTCGCGAAGTCCCTCTTCACGATTACCTTTACCTGGATGACACTATGCTCGACAGCGATCTGAAGGCTCAATTGAAGAGTTACCTGGAGCGGATCTCGCAGCCGGTAGAAATCCTCGCGTCCGTCGACGACGGCGACAAGTCCCGGGAAATGCTCGAGCTGCTGGCCGACATCCAGTCGGCGTCCGAGTTGATGAAAGTCGAAGTGCAATCGAGCGACGGTGCGCAATTGGAACCCTCATTCGCGCTGCGGCGGCCGGGTGAGGATCCTCGGATACGTTTCGCGGGGCTGCCGATGGGCCATGAATTTACCTCGCTGGTACTGGCGTTGTTGCAGACGGGAGGCTATGCGCCGAAGGTCGATCAAGCAGTGATCGAGCAGATCCGCAATCTGGATGGCGACTACCACTTCGAGACCTTCATTTCCCTCACCTGCCAGAGCTGTCCCGATGTGGTGCAGGCATTGAATGTGATGGCGGTGCTGAATCCGAAGATCACGCACACGATGATCGACGGCGCAGTATTTCAGGACGAGGTAGAGCGCCGGCAGGTGATGGCTGTCCCCGCAGTGTTTATGAATGGCCAGCCGTTTGGTCAGGGTCGCATGGAGCTGGCCGAAATCCTCGCAAAGCTGGATACCGGTGCCGCGGCGCGCGACGCTGTCACGTTGAGTGCGAAAGCGCCTTTTGACGTGTTGGTCATCGGCGGTGGACCCGCGGGAGCGGCCGCGGCGATCTATGCGGCGCGCAAAGGTATTCGCACGGGCATCGCGGCCGAGCGTCTCGGCGGGCAGTTGCTGGACACCGTGGGCATAGAGAATTTCATTTCAATCAAAGAGACCAAAGGCCACACACTGGCCACGGGTCTCGAACAGCACGTGACCACCTACGATGTGGACGTCATGAATCTGCAGCGCGCCAGCTCCATGATTCCGGGCGATTTGATCGAGGTGAAGCTGGAAAATGGCGGCGTGCTGAAGGCTCGCTCTGTGGTGATTGCAACGGGCGCGCGCTGGCGCGAAATCAATGTGCCGGGCGAGCGCGAATACCGCAATCGAGGCGTCGCCTACTGTCCGCACTGCGACGGGCCGCTGTACAAGGGCAAGCGCGTGGCGGTGGTCGGCGGCGGCAACTCCGGCGTCGAGGCGGCAATCGATCTTGCCGGGCTCGTCAGCCACGTCTCCTTGATCGAATTCGATACGACGCTGCGCGCCGACGCGGTCTTGACACGTAAGCTGCAAAGCCTGCCGAATGTGACCATCATCACGGGCGCGCAAACCACGGAAGTCAGAGGCGACGGCGAGCGTGTGGTCGGTCTCGTGTACAAGGACAGGCAGAGCGATGCATTCCATACCCTGGAGCTGGCCGGTGTGTTCGTGCAGATTGGCCTAGTGCCCAATACGGATTGGCTAAAGGGCACGGTGCAGCTGTCGGCGCGCGGTGAAATCGAAGTGAATGCGCGTGGCCAGACCTCGGTCGCCGGCGTATTCGCCGCCGGTGACTGCACCGTAGTGCCTTATAAGCAGATCGTCATTGCAATGGGCGAGGGGGCGAAGGCTTCACTCAGCGCCTTCGACCACTTGATTCGCTCGCCGCTGTCCGCCGCGGCTTAAGGCCGCGGATGTCCGCAGTTGCACCGCCCCATCGATTGTCCGCCGGCGTGGTGGTGGTCAGTCTGGCGCAGCGGAAACTGAAATATTTGCTGTTGCGCGCCTACCGCAACTGGGATTTCCCTAAGGGGTTGGTCGAACTGGGCGAGCAGCCGATCGATGCCGCACTGCGTGAAGTCCGGGAAGAAACGACGTTCGATGACCTGTCATTCGACTGGGGCCTGGAATACATGGACACGGGGCCCTACAACAAGGGCAAGATTTCCCGCTACTACATTGCCCGCAGCAAGCAGACGCAGGTCTCCCTACCCATCAATCCGGATCTGGGACGGCCGGAGCACCATGAAGCGTGCTGGGTGGATTTTCACAAAGCCTTGGCCATGGTATCCCCGCGCCTGCGGCCCGTGGTTGATTGGGCCAATGCCGTCATCAAACACGAGCCGGTTAATATGGGCTCGCCGACATAACGCCCCGTTTAACGGTACGGCCGAATCACGACCACCGGTGCTGGGGCAATGACCGCCACCCGGGGGCCGTAGTATTTATGACGATAGTAGCCGCCCGGAGCGACCACGCAGCCGGTCATGGCCGAAATTATTAATCCCAATGGAATCAATGCCTTAACTAGCTTTTGCATGACCTGCTCCTAAAGTGTGTGCCTCAGGAGGAGCAACGCGAGGGGGCAGCTCGGGATGACAGGATTAACAAGGCTTAACGGGGCGCGATCACGCTAAGGAGTGAAACACCTTCTGCACATCCTCGTCCTGCTCCAGTTTATCGATCAGGCTCAACACCTCGGCTGCTTGAGCCTCGGGAAGTTCGATGGGCATGGAGCAAATGTATTCGTGCTCGGCCGACAACGGTGTGATCCCTCGCTTCTCGAGCGCTTCTTGTAGCTTGCCAAAATCGTTGAAGGCGCCGCGAATGACGAGCTGCGGTTCGCCCTTATCCCCCGTACTGTCGCCCATTTCTTCGAGCCCGTAATCGATCAAATCCAGTTCGAGTTCGTCTTGGTCCTTCACGGTGGCGGGGTTCAGGCGAAACACTCCCATTTTTTTGAACAAAAAGCTGACACTGCCGGTGGCGCCGAGATTCCCGCCGTTTTTAGCGAAGATATTGCGCACGCTGGCGACGGTGCGCGTAGGGTTGTCAGTGGCAGTATCGACCAATAGGGCGACCCCGTGCGGGGCGTAGCCTTCGTAGATGATTTCCAGATAGTTGGCGGCTTCCTTGCCCGAGGCGCGGCGAATCGCGGCGTCGGTCTTGTCTTTGGGCATGTTCACGGCGCGGGCGTTCTGCAGCACTCGGCGCAGCATCGCATTGCCTGCGGGGTCGGGGCCGCCCGCGTGCACTGCAATAGCAATATCCTTGGCAACGCGGGTGAACTGCTTGGCCATCCGGTTCCAACGAGCGAACATGGCGTGCTTTCTGACTTCGAATATACGTCCCATGGCGCACATGGTAGCAATACCCGGCTAAACCGCTAGACTTGCGGTTTCCCAAAGGCGATTTCCATGAGCGCAGTTCCGGCGGACGAACCCTTAAGCGTAATCAGTTTCCGCGACCTTGCGCTGTCGGAACCCGTGCTGCGTGCGTTGACCGACGTGGGCTACGAGTCGCCCTCGCCGATTCAGGCCGCGACCATCCCGGTGCTGCTGTCCGGCTCCGACATGTTGGGCCAGGCGCAGACCGGCACGGGCAAGACGGCGGCCTTTGCGTTGCCGGCGCTGACGCGCATCGATTTGTCGAAGCATGAGCCGCAGGTGCTGGTGCTGGTGCCGACTCGCGAGCTCGCGCTGCAGGTGTCGGAGGCCTTTCTGAAATATGCCGCGCACCTGAAGGGCTTCCACGTGCTGCCGATCTATGGCGGTCAGAGCTACCAGCCGCAATTAAATGCACTGCGTCGCGGCGTGCATGTGGTGGTGGGTACGCCCGGACGCGTCATCGATCACATGAATCGCGGTACCTTGAAGCTCACGGGATTGACGCTGCTGGTGCTGGACGAAGCCGACGAAATGTTGCGCATGGGCTTCGTCGATGCCGTCGAGAGCATTCTCGAGCAGACCCCGCCGCAGCGGCAGGTGGCCTTGTTCTCTGCGACCATTCCTGCGCCGATTCGCCGCATCGCCGCGAAGCACCTGCGCACGCCGGTGGAAGTGACCATCAAGAGCAAGACCAGCACGGCGACCAATATCCGGCAACGGTACTGGATCGTCAGCGGCATGCACAAACTGGATGCATTGACCCGTATCCTGGAAGCTGAGCCCTTCGACGGCATGCTGGTGTTCACACGCACCAAGCAATCGACGGTGGAATTAGCGGAGAAACTCGAAGCACGGGGCTTTGCCGCTGCACCGCTCAATGGCGATATTCCGCAGCCGCTGCGCGAGCGTACGGTGGCGCGGCTCAAGGCAGGACAAATCGATATCGTCGTGGCCACCGATGTGGCCGCCCGCGGACTGGATGTGGAACGCATCGGTCATGTGGTGAACTTCGATGTGCCGTACGACACCGAATCCTATGTGCATCGCATCGGCCGCACCGGCAGAGCGGGACGCAAGGGCGAGGCCATACTGTTCATCGCTCCGCGGGAACGCAACATGCTGCGGGCCATCGAGCGCGCCACGCGGCAGGCCATCGAACCGATGAACCTGCCGACGGTCGACGCGGTCAACGCGTTGCGCATCGCCAAATTCAAAGCCCGGGTCTCAGAGACGATTGCCAAGGGGGAGGCGACGATGTTGCGTCCGGTGGTCGAGCAATTGGAAGCGGAATCCGGTTTGCCGCTCATCGACATTGCGGCTGCGCTGGCGAGTATGGCCCAGGGCTCGACGCCCCTGCTCCTGGCAAGCAAGTCCGAAAGGCCAGCAGCGCCGTTCGAGACCACGCGGCCAGTGGAGCGGGAGCACTCGTATGCCCGCGAGCGACCCGCGGGCCAGGACCGCCCGACCGAGCGACAGCGGCCGTCGGAACGAGAACCGACCGAGGTACGTCCGCGCAACTTGGACGCGGCGCCTGCGGCATTCGAAGAGGCGCGCAAGCCGCGCGCCAAATCGGCCGGCAGCCAAATGGAAACTTTTCGTATCGAAGTAGGGTCGGTACATGGAATCAAGCCCGGTAATATCGTGGGCGCTATTGCCAACGAATCCGGGATAGAGGGCGTGCACATCGGCCGAGTGGATATTCGAGAGGATCATAGCTACGTGGATTTGCCTGAAGGCATGCCGAACCCGATATTCAAGGATTTGCAGAAGGCGCGGGTGGCGGGCCGGGAACTTCGTATCAGCCGGGTTAGCGAAAAGCCGCCCAAGCCGCCACGCGATGCGGCTGGCCGGCATACCGCGGGGCGGCCTACCGCGGGGCGGCCTACCGAACGGGGCGGCGCCCAACGGGAGGCCGCTCCACGCAAGATGTTGAGCCGCCGCAAGGCAAAGAATTAGGTTTTCATTGGCCTAGAAAAACAGGAGCGAGTCATGGGCAAAGGTATGGATCGAAAGAAAGAAGACAAGAAGAAACCGAGCAAGACATTGGAAGAAAAGCGGGCCGCGAAACGGGAAAAAAAACAAGCCAAGGGTTGAGCGCGGGGCTCCAAGGCTAGGGCGTCGCTCAGACCACCCGCGAGCGGCGCCCACCGCCCACGAAATCCTTGATATTGGCTGCCATTTCGTCGAGGCAGCGTTGCCGCGCTTCGCGGGCTGCCCAAGCTACATGGGGCGTCACGATCAAATTCCGAATCTTGGGATCGAGCAACGGATGGTCTCCCGGCGGCGGCTCTTGGGGCAGTACGTCGATTCCGGCGCCGCCGAGCCTGCCGGCCTTCAATGCATCGGCTAAGGCAGGGCCGTCCACCAGTGCGCCGCGCGCCGTATTGATCAGCAACGCGTCAGGTTTCATGAGCGCGAGTTCGCTTGCGCCGATCAGCCCGCGCGTCATGTCATTGAGGGGGCAATGCAGCGACACGATGTCCGACATGGCCAGCAGTGCCGGCAGTTCCACACGCTCGTGGCGGGGATCGCTGCCGCTGCTAGCGCCGCCGGTGCTGCTAGCGCCGCCGCGGCGGTTGGCGATGACCACTCGCATGCCGAAACCTTCGGCGACGCGCGCGGCGCCCTTGCCCAATTCGCCCCAGCCGACGACGCCGAAGGTGAGACCGTTGAGTTCGCGGATTGGGTGGCGTAACTCCATGAGCGGCTCACCCTTGGGCCAGCTGCCGTCAGTCGATAGACGCGAATACTCCGGCAGGTGCTGGGTGAGGCTCAATATCAGTGCCCATACGTGCTGCACCACCGAGGCCGTGCAGTAGCCGGGCACATTGCATACCCCGACCCCGCGTTCCTGGGCGGCGACCAGATCGATGTTGTCGGTGCCGGTCGCGGCGACGGCCAACAGTTTGAGCCTGGCAGTGCGCTGCATGAGTTCTCGCGGAAAGGCCAGTGTGTTAAGCAACACAATGTCGGCATCTCGAATACGCTGCAGGGCGTCCACTGCGGCTGCAGAAATCAGTTGCAGGTCATCGACAACGGCGGCCAAGCCGGAAATGTCGAGATCGCCGTTGGAAATCGTGTCGTATTCGAGGAATACCGCTTTCATTGAGGATTCGTTTTCGTGGCGGGTTAGAATGAAGCTAAGTATATGAAATTTTCAGCAGTCAAGGTTTTGATCGCCGCGAACGTCGTAGTGTTTGCGTTTCAGTACTTGTCGGGTGCGCCGGGATCGCTGGGCGCACTCGAGGTATGGTTTGCACTATGGCCGCTGCACCCGATCGGCGGCCAGTCGTATTTTCACTTCTGGCAGATAGTGACTTACGCCTTCCTGCACGACACCACGGGCATCACGCATCTGCTGTTCAACATGATAGGTCTGTGGATGTTCGGCACTGAAATCGAGCGCTATGAGGGGCCGCGCCGCCTGCTGGCCTGCTATTTCGCGTCGGTGGTGACGGCGGCGCTGACCCAGCTGTTCGTGCCCATGCTGTTCGGCGCTTCGCCGGGCCCGACCATTGGCGCATCGGGCGGCGTCTTCGGCTTGATCCTGGCCTATGCCGTCATGTTTCCGAAGCGCAAGGTCGCGGTCTATTTCTTGATCCCCATGCCAACTTGGTTGTTCGCTACGCTTTATGCGGGGCTCGAGCTGTTCATGGGCGTCACCAATGCTCAGGCAGGGGTTGCGCACTTCGCCCATTTGGGCGGCATGGTGGGCAGCGCGCTGGTTATCAGTCAGTGGCGGCGTCCGCTCGCCCGCGCCTGAGTACAACGCCGCGCTTTTGCAGAGAGGCCAGATCCATGAATGCCGAGATGACGAAGAAAACCTTGTTGCTGGGTGCGCTGTTGTCGCTGGCGGCGCCGGCGCATGCGGACTGGGTGAAACGCATCACCGACGGCATCATGGGCACGCAGATCACGGTGGAACTGTGGGCGGATGATAAGGACAAGGCAGAGCAGGCCATCGACGCGCTGCTCGATGAAATGCGCCACGTCGATGATTCGATGAGCACTTACAAGCCGACCAGCGAGGTGTCCCAGGTCAACGCAAAGGCTGCCGACGGTCCTATGCACATCAGCAAGGAGCTGTTCGATTTGCTGGTCACTGCCAAGGAGTACTCGGTGATCACCGACGGCGCTTTCGACATTACCTACGCCAGCGTCGGGTATATGTACGACTTTCGCAAACATGTGCGCCCGAATGAAGCGCAAATCGACAAGGCGCTGCCGGCGGTGAACTTTCGCCACGTGTTGCTCGATCCAAAGAAGCAGACGGTGCAATTCTCGCAGAAGGGTGTGCGCATCGATCTGGGCGGCATTGCCAAAGGCTACTCGGTGGACCGGGGCATCGATGTGTTGAAATCGCGGGGATTCACGCGCATGTACGTATCGGCAGGGGGCGACAGCCGCATCGTCGGGGATCGATTCGGAAAGCCATGGATGGTGGGCATTCGTGATCCTCGCAAGGGCGAGGGTGAAGTCATTACGAGGATACCGTTGGTTGACGCCGCGATATCAACCTCGGGGGATTACGAACGGTTTTTCGAAGAGGATGGGGTGCGTTATCACCACATCATCGATCCGCACACCGGCCACTCCGCCAGCAAAGTGCGCAGCGCCACGGTCATCGGGCCTTATGCTACGCGCACCGATGGCCTGTCCAAGACGGCGTTTGTGCTGGGTCCGGAGAAGGCGATGGAGATCTACAACCGCATCGACGACATCGATGCCATCATCGTGAAACTCGATGGCACAGTGATTTATTCCAAGGGGATTGAGCCTGCCCATGGAGCGGCGACGGTGAAGTAGGTGATGAAACCCGCCCAAACCGTGGCCGTCTTCGTCGACGTGCAAAATATCTATTACACGACGCGGCAGTGCTTCTCACGTCATTTCGACTACAACAGTTTCTGGGCCGAAGTCACCCGCGATAGACGGGTGGTGAAGGCGATCGCGTTCGCCATTGATCGAGGCGATGAGAAGCAAGGACAGTTTCAAAATATCCTGCGCGCCATCGGGTTCGACGTAAAGCTGCGGCCCTTCATCCAGAGGCGCGACGGCTCCGCCAAGGGCGATTGGGATGTGGGCATCACCTTGGACGTGCTTGAATATGCGCCGCTGGTGGACGTCGTTGTGCTGGCCTCGGGCGACGGCGACTTCGATCTGCTGGTGCAGAAAATCCGCGATAAGCACCGGGTCGCGGTCGAGGTGTACGGCGTGGCGGAGCTCTCCGCCGCATCCCTCATTCGGGCCGCGGATAAGTTCGTGCCGATCAAAGACCATCTGCTTTTGTAAACGGACACGGGCTCGCTGGGAATAAAGTAGCGCTGTCATGAGTCTTAACCACTATGGATCTTAGTTGTCATGGATGAGAAACGCGCCCGGTTCGAGGCGCAGGTATTGCCGCATTTGGACGCCGTCTATAGGTTCGCCAGATGGCTGTCGCCTGCGCCCTGCGATGCAGACGACGTCGTGCAAGAGGCGGTGCTGCGCGCTTTCCGGTCGTTTGACACCCTGCGAGGTTCGGATGTGAAGGCGTGGCTGATGGCGATCGTGAGGAATTGCCATGCGACAGCGCTGAAGCAGCGGCAGCGGCGGGGCTTCGTGCCGCTGCCGGAAGAAAACAATGCACAGGACGCCTATGCCATGACTGCGACGACTCCG
Source organism: Gammaproteobacteria bacterium (assembly GCA_043742845.1). GTDB lineage: Bacteria > Pseudomonadota > Gammaproteobacteria > Steroidobacterales > Steroidobacteraceae > Bog-1198. The sequence continues at coordinate 31,981 of JAYTXS010000372.1, read as the reverse complement.
ACTCCGGAGGATGCCTCGATCCGCCGCGACGAACAGCGCACTCTCGACCGCCTGATCGCGGGATTGCCGGAGGAGCATCGCACGGTGCTGATGCTACGGGAGATCGAGGAAATGGATTATCGCCAGATAGCGGAAGTCACGAATGTGCCCATCGGCACGGTGATGTCGCGCCTGGCGCGCTCGCGCGCCGCGCTGAAGGCGAAATGGCTGCAGGAAGCCGAGGCGGTGCCGCATGCAGTGCGCTGAATCGCTGCGTGTGCAGGCTTATTTCGACGGCGAAGTCGACGCGGTGTCGGCCGCGGATATCGAGAGGCATATCGACCATTGCGCCGAATGCAGCGCTCTCATCAAGGACCTGGAAGAGGTACGCGGCATGCTGCGCCGGGAGTCGGCCTATGTGCATGCTCCGGCGGCGCTGCGCGCCAATATCCTGCGGGCGCTGAATGAAGAGGCGGGCGCTGATGTGTCGCAGTGCGGTGAGAGCCATGCAGTAAGCGGCGTTAGCGCGCGACCGAGCGCGCGCAATTGGCCGGCCCGGCGCCCTCGGTCCTTTTGGGCGGGCGTCTTGGGCGGTGCGGGGGGTACGGCCATTGCCGCAGCCCTGGCGTTTTTCCTGTGGGTGCCGCGGTTCTCCAATCCCTTGCTCGACGAGTTGGTGAACGCGCATGAGCGTTCTCTGATGCCGGCCCATCTCATCGACGTGGTGTCCACCGACAAGCACACGGTGAAACCGTGGTTTGCGGGCCATGCGGATGTATCACCGGCGGTGGCCGATTTCGAGCCGCAGGGTTACAAGCTCATCGGCGGGCGAGCGGACTACCTGAATCACCAACGCGCGGCGGTGCTGGTGTACCAGCATGGCTCGCATGTGATCAATGTCTTCAGTTGGTCCGGCGAGGGCCGTTCGTTACCGTCCAACGTGACGCGCAACGGTTATCATTTTATCTCTTGGGCGACGGGGGATCTTAGGTACTGCGCCGTTTCCGATACCGGCCGCGACGAACTCCTCGGGCTGGTCCGGCTACTGCAAGATCTCGGCGCACGCGACAGCGTGGAATAAAACGCCTCCGTCCGAAGTCTTCTCTCCTGTACTCAACTAAGGAGATGAACGTGCCGGATGACCAATCGCTGCAGTCGCGTCGAAATGCCCTGAAATGTCTGGCCTATGGCGGCGCCGGCACGCTTTTCGCCCTGTCGGGCGGTGTCTTTACGCCGATCGATCTGGCAATGGCGGCAACGAACAAACAGGGCGTGGCCCACTTGGGCAAGCCGCTGTTCGTCCAGATCAGCGACACGCACATCGGTTTCAACAAGGACGCGAATCCCGACGTCAATGGGACGCTGACGCAGACCATCGATCTCGTGAACGGCATGGCGGAGCAGCCGGCGCTCATCATCCATACGGGGGACATCACGCATCTTTCGAAGCCGGCGCAGTTCGATACGGCGCAGCAGCTGCTTGCGCGATTGCGCGCCACGGAGCTGCATACGGTACCGGGTGAACATGACACCACCGATGCCACGGTCTCGGAGTACTTCAATCGATTCGGCAAGGCATCCGACAACAAGGGGTATTACAGCTTCGATCATGGCGGCGTGCATTTCATCGGGCTCATCAATGTGCTCGAGTTCAAGGCGGGCGGCCTCGGCACCCTGGGGGCGGATCAGCTGGCGTGGGTGGAGGCCGATTTGAAGGGCCGCTCCTCGAGCACGCCCATCGTCGTGTTTGCACACATGCCGCTGTGGACGATATACGAGCCCTGGGGTTGGGGGACCTCCGACGCTGAGCTGCTCATCGAGCGCCTGCGCCGCTTTGGCTCAGTGACCGTACTGAACGGCCATATTCATCAAATCGTGCAGAAGGTCGAGGGGAATGTCACTTTTCATACGGCGCGGTCGACCGCCTACCCGCAACCCGTGGCAGGGGTGGGGGCTGGGCCCGGACCATTGAAGGTGCCCGGCGATCAGTTGGCGGCCATGCTGGGAGTGACCAGCGTGTCCGTGGTGAAGCACCCAAGTTCACTCGCAGTGCATGACACGACATTAGCCTGACGGGTGCTGTGACGCGATTATTAGGACGCGGGCGCACGACCGGGAGCGAGTGGTTCAGTCGCGGAAATTGTTGAACTGCAACGGCACGCCGACGTCGGCTTTGCGCAGGAAGGCGATGGCTTCCTGCAGGTCGTCACGCTTCTTGCCGATGATGCGAACCTTTTCACCCTGGATTTGCGCCTGAACCTTGAGCTTGGAGTCCTTGATCAGGCGCGATACCTTCCTGCCCGCATCGGCGTCGATGCCGTGCTTCAGGATTGCGAGCTGTTTGGCCCTGGCGAGATTGATCTCCGGATCTTGCACGTCGAGACAGGCCACATCGATGCCCCGTTTGGCAATTCTGAGTTTCAAGATTTCCAGCATTTGTTTCAACTGAAAGTCGGCGGGCGCAATCATGGTCACGGTCGTTTCTTCGAGTTCGAAGCGCGCGTCCGTTCCCTTGAAATCGAAACGCTGGCCTAGCTCGCGGGTGGCTTGATCGACGGCGTTGGTCAATTCATGCGTGTCGATTTCGGATACGACGTCGAAGGAGGGCATTTTAAGTCTCCGCTAGCAGCTGGTCCAAGGTGGCCTTCACCTCGGCCACGAAATCGGTGTAGTGATCGCCGGTGGCGGGGCCTGAAAAGCCGGTGTGGATCTTGCGCAACATGCCCTTCTTATCGACGAATAGGGTGGTGGGAAAGGCGTAGACGCGATCCAGCATGGGCAGTTTCTTGGCGGCATCGTCATGACAATTGGGGCACCCGCTGCCGGCCAGCGCGACGATCATCACCTTGCCTTTGAATTCAGGATCCTTGGAGCTGACTGTCTTGCCGGTAAAGTGCTCGTGAAAGGCGGTTCCCACCCAGAAATCGCCTGTCCGTGTCCCGTCGGCCTCGACCTTGGCTTTGTACAAGAAGGCATGCGCACCATCGAACGTGGAGAGGTAGAGTTCGTCTCCCTGCACCTGGCCGGCAAGATAGCGATGATCGCCGGTCTGCGCCAAGAATGTACCGGTGATCACGTCATGGGACTGGGCAAATTCTCCGACGGCCAATTCCGGCTTGCCGTCGTCGTCGGTGAACTTGACCGCCCAGCGGCCTGACAGGTCGGCGTTATCGGCGAGGGCCTTCTCGAAGAAACGAAATTCCTGACCGCGCTGGGCGTGCAGCGCGATGTGCTGCTGCTTGCCGCCCGGCTTGGATAGCACGACTTCACCCATGAGCTGATCGCCGTTGGTGTCGGCCGTCAGCCGGTTTTCATAGCCGGGCATGCGAATTTCCAGGTGCGCCCCGGATAGGGTGACCTCGTTCAGCGGCACCCGTTCCTTGCCGTTCAGCAAGTAGCCGACGGTCTTGGTGCCGTTGGCCGCGAGCTCGAGGCCGAACGGCAGCTCGCCGCCGGGAAGCGGCAGGACGGCGCGATAGGTCCCCATGTGGACGGCGGGAGCGGCATCGCCCTGCGGCGGACCGCGGGTGACAGGCATTAAGGCCGGTGCCAATCCGAAGCGCAAGCGCACCCAGCAGAAGGGCACCGATAGTGCGGCCAAAGCGGGGTGTCGTTGGTGTCATGAGTAGCACGATACCCCGAACGCTCTAACGATACCCGCGTGCCTGCAGGGTAAATAGCTTCGCATAGCGGCCGTCGGCCGCCATCAGGGATTCGTGGCTGCCGTGCTCTACGATGCGGCCTTCCTCGAGCACCAGTATTTGGTCGGTCATGCGTACGGTGGAGAAACGATGCGAAATGACGATGGCGATGCGATGGCGGGTGAGCTCGCGAAAGTGCTCGAAAACCTCCGCTTCGGCTCCTGCATCGATGGCGGCGGTGGGCTCGTCGAGCACCAGGATGTCCGCCTCGTTGCGCATGAAGGCGCGTGCCAACGCGATCTTCTGCCATTGCCCGCCCGAGAGCTCGCGGCCGTCCTTGAACCACTTACCGAGCTGAGTGTGGTATCCCGCCGGCAGCGTATCGACGAACTCCGCCGCCAGACCCTGCACCGCGGCGGCGCGCCAGCGCGCCTCGTCGTCGAAGGCGCGCACATCTCCCGCGCCGATATTCTCGCCGACCAGCATTTGGTATCGGGCAAAGTCCTGGAAGATGACGCCGATGCGCTGCCGTAGAGTGGTTTCATCCCAATCCTTGAGGTCCAAGCCATCCAGCAGAATGCGCCCCTGGGTCGGCTGGTACAGACGAGTCAGCAGCTTGATCAAGGTGGTCTTGCCGGAGCCGTTTTGCCCGACCAGCGCCAGGCTCTCGCCCGGCCGAACGTGCAAATCGATGCCCGATAGCGCCGCTGCGGTGGCACCCGGATAAACGAACTCGACGTTCTCGAAGCGAATGCCGTCGCCGGGGTTCGGACCGTGCGTGGTGCGGCCGCTGCTGCGGCCGGTAGGCTGCTCCAGGTATTCGTAGAGATTCGACAGGTATAGGTTGTCTTCGTACAGGCCGCTGACCGCCGACAGCGCGGCACTGACTGCCGCCTGGCCCTGGCGGAACAGCATCAGGTACATGGTCATCTGGCCCACGGTCATGGCGCCGAGCACGGTTTCGGCAGCGATCCATGCGTAGCCGCCGTAGAGCGTCGCGGTGCCCAGCAATCCTAAGCCAAAGCCCCAGCCGTCGCGGCGCAGAGTCAGGTCGCGATCCTCGCGGTAGAGTCGGGTAAATATGTCGCGGTAGCGGTCCAGCAAACGCGGTCCCAATTCGAATAATTTGACTTCTTTGGCGCTGTCTTCGCGCGCCAGCACGGATTCCAAATAGATTTGCATGCGCGCCTCGGGAGCGCGCCAGCGGAACAGGCGAAACGCCTCACCCGAGAATTTCGCTTCCGCGAGAAAAGCGGGCAGCCCGGCCAGGATCAACAGCACCACCGCCCAGGGTGAGAAGTGTATGAGCAGGCCACCGAAGGACAGCAGCGAGATGGCATTTTGCAAGAGACCGAAAGTGCGCATCACCAGACTCAAGGGGCGGCTGGAGGCTTCGCGGCGCGCGCGGGTCAACTTGTCGTAGAACTCCGAATCTTCGAACTGCGTCAGTTCCAACGTCAGCGCTTTTTCCAAGATCATGACGTTGACACGCTGACCCAGCTGGGCACGCAGCAAGGATTGGGCGAGTGAGAGGCCGCGTTGCGCCATGGACATGGCGGTGATGAGCACGGCTTCCAGCGCGACGAATTTCATGACATGGCTGAACTGCCCCGTACCCGTCTGTCGATGCAAATCAGTCGCATGAATGACGGCATCGACGATTTGCGCGCCGACGTAGGCGACTCCCGCGGGCAGCACGCCGGCGATGATCGTCAGGACGGCGAGTGTGATGCTGAGCGCCTTGTTGGTGCTCCACACCAACAGCAGTGCGCGCCGGCTATAGGTAAAAACGCCGAGCCAGCTGCGCTGCAGTCCGCCGGAGTCGGCGGCCGCAGTCGCCGGACCGTGCGGTGATTCCACGATATGGGGTGAAGGACGAGGCATGCTTGCGGTCTATAATGGCAAAAATCAGGTATGGCGGGAGTAGATGTGAAATTCAAGCCCTTGCTCGATCGTTGGAAGAAAGATCCGGTGCCGGTGCGAACGGCCAAGGAATACCCGATCCGTCTCGAGCTGGATGATGCCGCGCGGCTGCAGGCCTTGGCTGAACTGTTTCCAGGGCAGTCCATCGAAGTCCTCATTACCGATCTGCTGCGAGCCGGCCTGGACGAAATCGCCGCCGCCATGCCCTACGAGCGCGGCCCGAAGGTCATTTCGCGTGACGATCAGGGCGATCCCGTGTACGAGGACGTCGGCCTGACCCCGCGTTTTGTCGATTTGACCCGCAAATTCAAGAAAAAACTGTCGGCGGCCGGCTGAACCGCCGGCGCTTGACGCTGCTCGCCCGGTAAGGCGATACTTCGTGCATGACGACCGCGCGCATGTTTCGAAAGGCTTGGTGGTGGTGCACTTCGTAAGGAGTGGGCGCTGGTCAGTCTCTTAGTTTAATTCCTCGGTATCCAGAACCCATCTCCGCAAAAGCCGGTGATGGGTTTTTTGTTGTCCGCAAGATTTGCAGGTTGTACGAATGAAGCCTCCTTTTGACATAGCAGCCGATCTGGATACGCCGGTATCGGCGTATTTGAAGCTGGCGCCGTTTCGGCCGCGATTCTTGCTGGAGAGCGTCGAAGGGGGCGAGCGGCTGGCGCGCTACTCCTTCATCGGATTTGGCGATTGCCTGGAAGTGCGACTGGACGCAGCGGGGCTTGACATCGGCGGCGTGCATTCGGCCCGGCCGCGTTCCAAGGATGAATTTTTGAATGCCTTGCGCGGCGCGCTCGCCCAGGCGCCGCGGCCGCTGCCGGAAGTGCCGGGAGTGCCCTTGCTTGGAGGCTTGGTCGGCTACACCGCCTACGATGCCGTGCGCTACTTCGAACGCGTGCCGGGACGCAGCCTCGACGACACCACCACGCCGCACGCGCACTATGTGGCGCCACGTTCCTTGCTGGTATTCGATCATCTGACCCGCAGCGTCGCGCTGCTGCATGACGGCAGCGAAGCCGAACGGCAGAGCCTGCGTCGGGAAGTGGTGCGAGCGTTGCGCGGCGCAGTTCCGGCGGCGCTCGCGCCGGGACGTTTCTCGCCGGCGACACCCTCGCTCAGCCAGGAGGCGCACGCCATGCGCGTGCGGCGAGCGCAGGAGTACATCGCTTCCGGCGATGTGTATCAATTGGTGCTGGCGTCGCGCTTTGTGGGCACACATGCCTTGAGCCCCTTCGAGGTGTACCGGGCGCTGCGGCTGCTCAATCCCTCTCCGTACATGTATTTCTGCGAGCTTGGCGACATCACGGTGGTGGGCTCATCGCCCGAGGCGCTGGTGAAATGTCATGACGGGTATGCTCAGTTGCGTCCGATCGCGGGCTCGCGTCCACGCGGCGCGGACGCGGCGAGCGATGCCGCGTTGGAAGCGGAACTGCTGGCGGACCCGAAGGAAAATGCGGAGCACGTGATGCTGGTGGATCTGGCGCGCAACGACTTGGGACGGGCGGCGACCGCAGGCTCGGTGCGGGTTGATCCGTATCGTGTCATCGAACGCTACAGCCACATCATGCACATCGTGAGCGGCGTCAATGGCCGCTTGGCGCCGGGCAAGGACGCCTTCGATTTATTTGCGGCGACATTTCCCGCCGGTACCTTGGTGGGCGCGCCGAAGGTGCGTGCCATGGAAATCATCGATGAGCTGGAACCCGTCGGCCGTGAACTGTATGGCGGGACCGTGGGCTACTTCGGTCGCCGCGGTGACATGGATCAAGCCATCACCATTCGCACGCTGGTGTTTCGCGGCGACACTTATAGTTACCAGGCAGGAGGCGGGATCGTCGCCGACAGCGTGCCGCAGGCCGAATACGATGAGCTGATGGCAAAGAGTGCGGTGCTGCGGCGAGCGCTCGAGCTTGCGGCCGAGGGTTTGTAGATGCGGCCGAAAATACTGCTGATTGATAACTACGATTCCTTTACGTACAACCTGGTGCAGGCGTTCTTGGTGCTCGGGGCGGAAGTGGACGTGCATCGCAACGATGCCATCGGCATCGATGAGGCGCGGGCGCTCGCGCCTTCGCACCTGGTCATTTCCCCAGGCCCGGGCACTCCGCGGGACGCGGGCGTGTCTATGCGGATGATAGAAGCGTTCGCGGGACGTATACCGATTTTCGGCGTCTGCCTCGGTCACCAATCGCTGGTGGAAGTCTTCGGCGGCAGGGTAGTGCGCGCGGCGCGCCTGATGCACGGCAAGGTGTCGCCCGTCCTGCATGACGGCAAGGGGCTGTACGCCGGCATGCCGGCGAACTTCGAGGCAGGCCGTTATCACTCGCTGATTGCGGCCGAGGACAGCATGCCGCCCGAACTGGAGGTGACGGCGCGCACCGCGGAAGGCGAAATCATGGGGGTGCGGCATCGAAGCCTCCCCATTGAAGGAGTGCAATTCCACCCGGAGAGCGTGCTCACGCCGGATGGTCCAATCCTGATGTGCAATTTCCTGAAAGCTTGACGTGAGCGCTTCCCGCCCTTTGTCCACAAGCTCGCGCCATGTGCTGGATCACTTGGTGCAGGGCCGCGACCTGAGTGAAGACGAAGCGGCCTCACTGCTGCATGTGCTGACGGCGCCCGAACTTGCGCCGGCGATGGCGGGCGCGTTGCTGGCGGCGCTGCGCACGAAGGGCGTCACCGCCACCGAAGTGCGTGGCTTCGCCGACGCCATGCGCGCGCTGGCACGCAAGCCCGATCTGCCGTCGGGGCTCGATGCCATCGATATCGTCGGCACCGGCGGCGATGCCTCCGGCAGCTTGAATCTATCCACGGGAGCGTCCCTGCTGGCAGCCGCCTGCGGACTGCCCGTGATCAAGCATGGCAATCGTTCCATTTCCAGCCGCAGCGGCAGTGCGGATTTGATCGAGGCGCTGGGATTCACGCTACCGCTGGATGAGCGGCAAGCGGCGCGCTGCTTCGAGGCGACCGGATTCACGTTCTTATTCGCGCCGTATTTTCACCCAGCCATGAAGGCGGTGGCGCCGATGCGCGCAGCACTCGGCATTCGCACCGTGTTCAATTTGCTGGGGCCGCTGACCAATCCCGCGGCGCCGCGCTATCGCTTGATCGGCGCGTACGATGCGCCGACTGCGCAGTTGCTGGCCGGAACCTTGGCGGGGATGGATATCGAGCGCGCCTGGGTGGTGCATGGCGCGGCGGGATGGGACGAAGCCACGCCCATCGGCGCGTTTCTGGCGTTCGATGTGACGCGGGATACGATTCGTCGCCATGAAGTAGACCCGCGCGAATTTGGGCTGCCGACTTGCGGCCCCGCTGATTTGGCGGGCGGCGATGCCGCCGCGAATCTTGCGGCGCTGCTCGAAGTGTTCGAGGGTCGCGATCGCGGCGCGCACTACGCCGCCTTGGCGCTGCAATGCGGGCTGGGGTTGTTCATCGCCGGCCGCGCGGCCACGATTCACGCGGGCATTGAGCAAGCGCGCTCCGCCGTGGATAGCGGCCGCGCGCTGCAGTGGCTGGAGAACTTGCGCCAGTTCGCGGCAAGATGACGTGGGTGAACCTATGAGCGGCTTCTTGGACGACATGGCGCGCGTCAGTGCGCAGCGAGTGGCCGAGGCGCTGCGGCATGAATCTTTTGCCGATCTGGAACGCCGCGCGCGCGCCGCGCCTGTGAGTCCGCCGCTACGTCTGTCAGCCGCAGGCTTCGACGTCATTGCGGAACTGAAGTTAAGGTCCCCGGCCGCGGGCGTGCTGGGCAAGGAGAGTGAGGATTGGCTGGGGCGCGTGGCTCGTTACGCGCGCGCTGGCGCGGCAGCCGTGTCGGTGCTGACCGAGCCCACTCGCTTCGACGGCTCGCTGGAGCACTTGCGCCAGGCCGCGGCGGTGCTGCGACCCTTGAGCGTCCCGGCCATGCGCAAGGATTTTTTGGTCGATCCGTATCAAGTGCTGGAAGCGCGCGCCGCCGGTGCGGGCGGCGTGCTGGTGATCATAAGAATGCTGTCGCGCAGCCGCGTCATCGAACTGCTCGATGCCGCAACCGAGATTGGCTTGTTCGTGCTGCTGGAAGCCTTCGATGAGCAAGACTTGCAAGCCGCGCGAGAATTGCTGAAGGCCTGCGCAGGACGGGGGCCACGGGCGGGTCAAGAGGGGCAGGTGTTGATCGGCATCAATTGCCGCGACCTGCAGACCCTTAAAGTAGTGCCGGACCGGTTCGCGGCATTGGCGCCGCTGCTGTTGCCCGGCCGCCCGGCGGTGGCTGAAAGCGGAGTCGCATCGGCGGCCGATGCGCGCGCAATGCAACGGCTGGGATATGGCTTGGCTTTGATCGGTACCGCGCTGATGGCCGGCGATGACCCATCGCAGCTGCTTGGCGAAATATTCCAGGCGACGCGGACAGTGCAACCTTAAAGTGGCTACACTCGTCGCCATGTGGATCAAGATCTGCGGCATCACCAGTGCCGATGCCGTCGCTGCCGCCGCTGAGGCCAATGTCGATGCTATCGGTTTCGTGTTTGCGCCCGGCCCGCGCCAGGTGACGCCTAACCAGGCGGCGCAACTGGCGGCGCTGGCGCCGCCCGGAATACTGCGCATCGCCGTGGCGCAGCACCCGCTGCAAATGAAAGTCGACGAGATTTGCCGAATTCTCAAGCCGGATTATTTTCAAACCGACGTCGAGGATTTGCGCGAATTGAAAATTCCGGCTCACGTCAAAGTACTGCCGGTGGTGCGTTTCGGCCGTAAAACCCCGCACCCATTGCCGGGACGCATGCTGTTCGAAGGGCCCTCGAGCGGCATCGGCGAGCTCGCCGACTGGGGGCGGGCGGCCGAGCTTGCACGGCAGACCGAGGTGATTCTCGCCGGCGGCCTGTCACCACAGAACGTGGCCGAGGCCATCCAAGCGGTGCGCCCCTTCGGAGTGGATGTGAGCAGCGGCGTCGAGGAAGTGCCGGGGGTCAAGGACCCGGCGAAAATACTCGAATTCGTCCGGGCGGCGCGCGCTGCCGCGGCGCAGATGGAGAACGACTCGTGAATTCACCGTTGCGGACGGCGGCGGCTCCCGTCTTCCCCGATGCCCGCGGCCGCTACGGCGCGTTCGGCGGACGCTATGTTCCCGAGACTCTGGTACCGGCGCTGGATCGGCTGCAAGCGGGCGTCGATAAGTACTTGCACAGCGCTGATTTTCAGTCCGAGTTCATGCATGAGCTTAAGACCTGGGTGGGGCGGCCTACCGCACTTTCGTATGCGCCTACCTTGAGTAAACGCTGGGGCGCCGAAGTGTGGTTGAAGCGCGAAGATCTGGCGCATACGGGTGCGCACAAGATCAACAACGCCGTCGGCCAAACACTGTTGGCGAAGCGCTTGGGAGCGAAGCGCATCATCGCGGAGACCGGGGCGGGCCAGCATGGCGTGGCCAGCGCGGCCGCGGCCGCGCGATTGGGGATGCCCTGCGTGGTGTACATGGGTGCAGTAGATGTCGAGCGCCAAGCGCCCAATGTGGGGCGCATGCAGCTGCTAGGCGCCAAGGTGGTGCCCGTCACCGGCGGCGATGCGACTTTGCGCGCCGCCATCGACGAGGCTTTGCGCGATTGGGTATCCGATCCCGACGGCACCTACTACTGTCTGGGATCGGCGGTGGGACCACACCCCTATCCCTACTTGGTGCGCGAACTGCAGGCCGTGATCGGCCGTGAAGCGCGCGCTCAGATGCTGGAGCAGGCGGGCGGCTTGCCGGATATTGCAGTGGCGTGCGTGGGCGGCGGCTCGAACGCCATCGGTTTGTTTCATCCATTCGTGGGCGACGCTGAAGTGAAACTGCTCGGCGTGGAAGCCGGCGGCCGCGGCGCGGGTCTTGGAGACAATGCGGCCTCGCTGACCTTCGGGACACCGGGGGTTTTGCAGGGTAGCTATACGCTGATTTTACAGGACGACTATGGCCAGGTGCAGGAAACGCATTCGGTATCGGCGGGCCTGGATTATTCCGGGGTCGGCCCTGAACACGCCTACTTGATGACGGCCAAGCGGGTGAGTTACGAATCGGTGCTGGACGACGAGGCTTTGGATGCGCTGGCCGAGTGCGCGAAGTTCGAGGGCATACTGACGGCGATCGAGAGCGCGCACGCGTTCTACGGTGCGCGCCGCTACGCCAAGGCACATCCGGGCGCAAAAATTCTCATCGGCTGCTCCGGCCGCGGCGATAAGGATATGCCCATTCTGCAGCGAACATTGCTGAAGGATCTTTAAATGATGCAGGAAGCGCCCGCGCTCGCGCCGCGCGACGCCATCTGCGCGGCAATTCGAGCGGCGTCCGCGAAAGGCCGGCCGGCGTTGGTGGGGTTTCTGACCGCCGGCTTTCCGACGCGCCGGGGCTTCAAAGAAAACCTGGCTGCGGTTGCCGCCGAATGCGATGTGGTAGAGATCGGGGTTCCCTTCACGGATCCCATGGCGGACGGCACCACCATTCAGCGCGCGAGTTTTGTGGCGCTCGCCGATGGCGTCACGCTGCCGTGGATACTCGACGAACTCAAGTCCGTGAAGCCGAGACATGCCGCACCTACGCTTTTAATGAGCTATTTGAACCCGCTGCTCAAATTCGGATTGGATAAGCTGCCGCGCGCGGCGGTCGAGTCAGGCGTCGCTGGGTTCATCGTCCCCGACCTGCCCTTCGAGGAGAGCGGCGATTTGAGGCGGGCGCTGGACGGTGAGGGGATGGCGCTGGTGCAGATGGTGACGCCGGTAACCCCCGCAGAGCGCTTGAGCTTGCTGTGCCGCGAGGCCAAGGGGTTCGTGTATGCCGTGACCATGACTGGCACCACAGGCACTCCCAAGGGGCCGTCGGCGGAGCTGCCGCGTGATGTGCTGCAGTACATGGATCGGGTCAAGCGCTGCTCCAGCGTGCCGGTGTGCGCGGGGTTCGGGATTCGGTCCCGCGAACAAGTGGCGCGCTTCGCGGGCCACGCCGACGGCGTGGTGGTGGGTTCGGCACTGGTCGAGGTCTTGGAGCGGGGCGAAGACGTCCGGGCGTTTTTGAGGTCGTTGCGCGGGGATCTGTGAAAAGGGTGTTTCGCGCCGCATCACTGATACAGGTAGCGCATGCGCGCAATCTGCTGTTAACCGCCGGAATTCACAGCGAACTGCGGAATCAGTACCTGGCAGGCGCCATGGGCGATTTGCCCATGCTGGAGACCTGGCCGCAGCTGTATGTCGATGACGACGATGAAGAAGCTGCCCTGCGCGCCCTGGCGCGTGCCGCTGCCCCGCCGACGGGCGCGCCCTGGACCTGCGCACAGTGCGGCGAGGTGCTCGAGCCGCAGTTCACCAGCTGCTGGCACTGCGGCAGTGTCAGACAAACACCTACATGAAATCGCGCGAAGTCTGAGTCGAGGATCAGTGGCTATCCCTGGCAGTGCGCTGCGCAAAGGTTAAAAATCTAGCGGTGTATTAGTGTAACGATTACACGAGCGCGAGCAGGAGAGAGGGTAATGAACAGCGTCAGCTTCAGTTTTCCCGCGCACACGGCGCCGGCAAGCTCGCTCGGCTCCTTGGTGGGGTCGTCCACGGCCATGCAGGAAGTGTTCCGGCTGATCGAGAGGGTGGGGCCTACCGAGGCCAACGTGCTGCTGACCGGAGAAAGCGGTTCCGGCAAAGAGTTGGCGGCCAAATCCATTCACGAATGCAGCGCACGTCGCGAGCGCCCTTTCCTAGCCATCAACTGCGGCGCCATACCGGCAGCTCTGATCGAAGCTGAGTTATTCGGTTATGAGAGGGGAGTCGCCGGGGCAATGCGCCGCCAGGCCGGCATGTTCGAACGTGCCCAAGGCGGCACGCTGCTGCTGGACGAAGTGACCGAGATGCCGCCGGACATGCAGACGCGACTGTTGCGGGTGTTGGAGACCCGAAAATTCTACCGCGTTGGCGCGAGCACTGAACTCGTTTGCGATGTGCGCGTGATTGCTGCGACCAGCCGGTGCCCTCTGCGGGCAGTGCAGAGCGGCCAATTGCGCGAGGATCTGTTGTACCGTTTAGCGGCGTTTCCGGTGGCGTTGCCGCCGTTGCGCAGCCGCGGCGAGGATGTGGAGTTGTTGGCGGAGCATTTTCTGACGGAACTCAACGCGCAAGGCGGAACCCACAAACGCCTCTCGACCCCGGCACGTATGATCTTGAGGCAGCATAACTGGCCGGGCAATGTGCGCGAACTGAAGAATTGCGTGGCCCAGGCCTACATTCTTGCTGACACGGTCCTCGAGCCTGCGCCTTTGATTCAAGGCGCTGCGCGCAGCGCCGAGGCTGCGAACGATCGGGAGCGGCTGGACATCCGCGTGGGCTCCCGCATCCACGATATGGAGCGCTCGCTGATCGAAGCGACGCTGGATTATTTCAAGGGCAACAAGCGCCGCGCCGCGGATGCGCTGGGATGTAGTTTGAAGACGCTGTATAACAAGCTCAACGGATATTCACAAAGCCAAGAGTGCGCAAATTCCTAAGCGCCCGCTGAACGGAGATTAAAACGTGTCAAGAGTTCTCATCGCGGATGATCACGCTGTGGTTCGAGCGGGGTTCAAACAGTTTCTGGAAGCCGATGCCAGCATCAACGCCGTCGGCGAGGCCGCGAGCGGCAACGAGACCTTGAACCAGCTGCGTGAGCACGACTGGGATCTGGTATTGCTCGATATTCACATGCCTGACCGAAGCGGTCTGGACATATTGAGGCACATACAGACGGGCCATCCCAGCGTCAGGGTATTGGTGATGAGCGGGCTGCCGGAGCAGCAATACGCGGTCAACGTGCTGCGCGCCGGCGCGAGCGGCTATCTATCGAAGGACAGCGCACCCGAGGAATTAATGAAGGCGGTGCGCACCGTATTGTCGGGTCGGCGCTATGTCAGCGCGGCGCTGGCGGAGATTCTGGTGGCCGACCTAGACGGCGATCCGGACAAGCCGTTGCACGCCCGATTGTCGACCCGCGAATTTCAGATTTTCTGCAAAATAGCCGCCGGTCGGGGCGTGTCGGATATCGCGAACGAGCTCAGCCTCAGCGTCAAGACGGTGAGTACTTATCGCAGCCGCATACTGGAAAAAATGAGCTTTACCGCCAACGCCGACATCACCTCTTATGCACTCCGAAATGGGCTAATTCAATGAAGGACATGCGAGGATGCCAATGGCTCAATGCTTGAGAGTGCTTCTGGTCGAAGACTCCAAGGTGTTGACGGAGCGATTGACTGAAGCGATACGGCAAATTCCCCAGGTGGAATTGATTGGAACCGCAGACACCGAGGCGGCGGCCGTGGCGTCGGCGACCCGCGAAGCGGTCGATGTGATCATTCTTGATTTGCATTTGAAGCAGGGCACAGGCTTCGGAGTCATGCGCGCGCTGGCCACCGCTCAGATAAAGCCCCGCATCATCGTGCTCACCAACTACGATCTGCCGGAATATAAGAACGCCGCGATCGCGCTCGGCGCAACCCATTTTCTGGATAAAGCTCGCGATTACGGACGGCTGCCGGAAGTTTTGCACGACATCTGCGAAGCGCATCTCTCCAAACATTGATCGTCGCCGGCGAATCTTGAGGCACAACGGCAACAGCCGTTGTGCCTACAGACCCTTCAGCAATTGACGTAGTCATGTTGGCGGGATGTCCTACATCAACGCCGGGCACGCATGTCCATCATGCCAGCGCACAAGCGGCCGTTACGAACCGCACCTTTACAGGAGATCCAATGAGAATTCACAAGACAAAATTCATACGCGCAGTCTTGGTCTGCGCCGCATTGAGCATCGGTACGTCGGCTGTCGCCGCCAATCCGCCGCCCAACGAGAAACTCGCGGTGGCCAAGGCGTCGGTGCAGCGCGCGGAGCAGTCCGGTGCCCCTGAACTCGCGCCCGTGGAAATGGCGACGGCACGCGAGAAATTAGCGCGCGCGGAAAAGGCGGCGACCGATCGCGAACTTAAGGCCGCGACGATGCTGGCTGAACAAGCCGATCTCGACGCGCAGGTCGCCGAGGCGACCGCGCAGCAAGCGCGCTCGCATAAGGCGGCGATGGAATTCGACGCCAGCATGCAAGCTTTGCGCGGCGAATCCATACGCGCAACCCAACCCGCTCAATAAGGTGTACTCATGAACGCGAAATTAATCTCTGCACTCACATTGGCGCTGGCTCTCGGCGCCTGCGCGGGCGGCCCGCGGCCGAATCCCGCGCTGGAGAGCGCGCATGATGCGGTGCGCGCAGCCGAGTCGGATCCGAACGTCAGCAAGTTCGCGGCACTCGACTTGGAGGCAGCACGCAAGAGTTTGGCGGTTGCCGATGACGCGGCGTTGCATCATCGCGAAGCGGATATCGCGCAGCCTGCTTATGTAGCTGAGCAGAATGCGCGGCTGGCGCGCATTCATGGCGCGGCCAAGGCGGACGACGCGCGAGTGGCGGCCGGACAGACCGAACGTGACCAGATCATGCTGAGCGCTCGAACTCGCGAAGTGCAGAACGCCAAGGCCGCGACGAGTGCGGCGCTGGATCAGCGTGATCAGGCGGCGCAGACTGCGGCGACGGCTCAACAAGAAGCGGCGCGCCTGCAGGCCGAAGTCGATCAACTCAAGGCGACTCCAACCCCTCGTGGCTTGGTGCTGACTCTGGGAGACGTGTTGTTCGACACCGGCCGCGCGGAATTGAATCCAGGCTCGAGCCGCAAGCTGGATCAGCTGGCGCAGTTTTTAAATGAGCACAAGGATAGGCTGGTCCAAATCGACGGCTTCACCGACAGTGTCGGCACCGATGCCTACAACGAAGATTTGTCGCGCCGCCGAGCGGATGCGGTCAAGTCGGCGCTGTTATCGCGCGGCGTTGATTCGGCGCGAATCGGCACCGTCGGCTATGGCAAAGCGTACCCGGTTGCCAGCAACACTGAGTCCGGCGGCCGTCAGCTGAATCGTCGCGTGGAAGTGGTCATCGGCGGCAACGACGGTAGGGCAATTTCGCCCCGAAGCTAAGTCCCGACGACGGGATCCTTGGGCTCGTTAGTATCGGAGCGGCATTGGCGCGCTCTTGGCGAAGCCTTCGCCGGCGACGGCGAAGGCTTCGCCTTTTTAGATGAGCGGTTGGAGCATCGATTCGGTCAATAGCATGCGCGACAGTGGAATGAGGGCGATCACCACGGTACCCTGCGGTTGGGCGCTGCTTATTTCCCAGCTGCCGCCGAGCGCGGCTATGCGGTGGCGCATTGACGCAAGCCCGTGATGGGAGGTGATGGTTTGCATTCGCGCGGGAGCGATCCCCTTGCCATCGTCGGCGACGCGTAGCGTGAAAGTGTCATCTACGATTGCGACGGATAAGTCCGCGGACTTGGCCTGCGCATGCTTGAGAATATTCGTCAGCGCTTCTTGAGCGATGCGGAACACGCCGATGGCGGCATCGGGGTTGAACTGGGGTTCTTCCTCAGGGATGGTTTCGGTGCAGTTGAGTCCGGCGCGGCGGCAGGTTTCTTTGAATTGCCAACGTATGGCCGCGAACAAACCCATGTTGTCGAGTAGCGTGGGCCGCAGTTCCTCGACCACGCGGCGCTTAAGATCGACTCCCGAACTCAATGACTCATGAATGCGCTTGAAACGCGCTTCGATGGACGGGTCGCTGGTGGGCAGGCGCTGTTGCAGCCAGGATAGATCCATGCGCGCGGCTACCAGCAGGCTGCCGAGTTCGTCATGCAATTCGCGCGCAAGAGCGGACTTCTCCTGCTCTGATACACCCTGCAATTGGGTCGAGAGCGCTGTCAGCTCCCGGGTGCGGGAGTCCACCTGGTATTCCAGTTCCAGCTTCTGATCGCGCAGATTTGCGGACAGGCGCGCGCGGCGGCGCATGTCGCCGTACACCAGGCGTGTGGCGAGCAACACCAGGCCAATATTGAGAATGACGCCGGCAGCGGATACCCAGCGCGACAAGCGAAAATCCGACTGCCACTGGGAGGTGGCCGCGGCCAGTTCGCGGGATTCTTCGGCGCGCATCGCGCCGGCTATCTTCGTTAACTCATCCATGGTGTGCTTGCCGACGTCGGTGCGCACGACATTCACCGCCGGCGCGGGGCCCCTTCGCTTGAATAGCGCGAGAGTATCGTCTAGCTCGCCGAGCTTTTTCCCGGTGAGTATGCGCAGCTCGTGAAACTCGCGGCTGTCGTCGCTGCCGCCATACGCCTCGTGCACCCGATCGAGCGCCGCTTCGACGTTGGCCACCGCCTCGGTATAGGGCTGAAGATAGGAAATCTCACCGGTCAGAAGATATCCACGCTGCCCCGACTCAGCGTCGGTCATGAGGGCAATGAACTCGCCCAAGGACTGGCGCCGCAACTGCGAGTCGTGCACCCGCTCATTGTCCGCGTTGAGCCGCGACTGTCCGGCCGCAGCCAGAAAGAACAGGCCGACGAGGAAACCGATCAATAACAACGGGGGCAGGGCGATGTACCATCGGCCTATCCCGCCCAATTCCTCACCCAAGATTTTCATGTGATTGTCCGCGCCGCAGGGACTAAGCTTAGCATGTGGGGCGATTCCTACATTAAGGGCCGATGCGAACCGATGGTACCGCTTTCCTGCGGCGGCCAGGATAGGCAATAATGTTCTTTGGGTTCTGAGGAGACGACTATGGAAAATACATTCGACGGCGTCAGCGACCTCAAAGCGGCGGCTTCCACCGAGGTCAAGAATTTGATCGCCGACGTTGAAGACCTGATGGCGCGGATCGCCGATTTGAAGGATGCCGATGTGGCACGCGTACGCGGTAAAGTGCAGCGCGCAGTCGATGCGACCAAGCAGAGCTTGGCCGACAGCGCCGACACCCTGCGCGAGCATGCGCAGAAAGTGGCGAGCACGGCTGATGACTACGTGCGCGACAGTCCGTGGCAGGCGATCGGCATCGCGGCGCTGGTCGGTGCCGTGGTGGGGATTTTGGCCACGCGCCGAAACTAGGACCGGGCCGGTGCGACTGTTATGGTCACTGCCAAAAGCGGCGCCGGCGCTGCTGCGTCATTTCGCGGCCTACTTGGATCTGGTGAGCTTGGATCTGGCCCGAGCCTGTCGCGAATTCGCGGCCGAGTTCGTGGCATCCGCCATCATGGCCGTCTGCGGCCTATTTGCGCTGCTGATGGGTTGCCTGGTGGTGGTGGCATGCACCTGGGACACGTCTTATCGCGTGGCTGCCGTCGCATGGATGGCCGGTGCATTCTTGTTGGCGGCTATTGCCGCAGCGATTTATAGAATCAGCTTGGTGCGGTCGAGGTCGCGGATGTTGGACTCGGTGCGCCGCCAGTGGCACGAGGACCGCGCTCTGCTAGAACGCATTTTGTCGGCGTCGGATCAGGATTGATGGGCATGACGGAACGAGACGACATTGCCCGCAGCGAAATATTGACGAGACTGGCCGCGTCGCGCGAGGAAATATTGCGCGTGCTGGACCCGCCTCCACGACCGGAGCCGGGTGATCGAGCGTTCACTGACCGGCCGAATAACGGGCGCGGCTTTCCGCGCAGCCGCACCATGCAGATGTTCACCAGCGGACGCGGCATCGGAACGCTGGGCGCATTGGCGGCAGGCCTGCTGATTGCGCGCCCCGCGCTGGCGCTGCGGCTGCTGCGCATGTTGCCGGCGAGCGCGGTCGCCAAGACGCTGTTGCTGCGCGCGATCGGCATGATGCGGGCCAAGCGCGGCCGCGACGAGTAGCGCGTACCGGTCAGCCCAGCGTGACCACTCCGTAGTGGTCGCTGCCATCCTCCACTAGGGCGATTTGACAGGGCGACGTAGCTATTTCCCGCCCGTCGAGCGATGCCTTGACCACGCCTCGACTCACGCCATTGGGATTTTCCACCCTGATTCGGTAGCGTGACGAGCCGAACTGATGGGTGACTTCAAAACCGGCCCAGGCTCGCGGGATGCAGGGATTGACGACGAGATTGTGGCCGCGTACGTGAATGCCCAGTATTCCCTCTACGGCGGTGCGGTACATCCATCCCGAAGAACCTGTGTACCAAGTCCAACCGCCGCGGCCGACATGCTGAGCGGCTGAATACACATCGGCACAGGCCACGTAGGGCTCGACTTTGTAGCGATGAATGCCGGCGCGAGTGCTGGCATGATTGATGGGGTTGATGATGGAGAATAATTCTCCGGCTCGATCGCCGTCGCCGAGCTCGGCAAACGCCAGCACCGTCCACATGGCCGCATGCGTGTACTGGCCGCCGTTCTCGCGCAAGCCGGGCGGATAGGCTTTGATGTAACCCGGGTCGTGCGCCGTGTGGTCAAAGGCAGGGGTGAACAATTGCACCAATCCGTCGCTGCGGCTGACCAGCTGCGCGTTCACCGCGGACATGGCGCGCACCGCGCGCTCGCGCGGTGCAGCCCCCGATATCACCGCCCACGACTGAGCGATTGCATCAATCCGGCATTCATCGCTGGTGACTGATCCTAACGCCGTGCCGTCATCGAAGTAGCCGCGCCGATACCAGTCGCCGTCCCAGGCTTCGCGTTCAATGGCCTGCTGCAGGGCGTGCGCCTGCTTACGCCATTGCGCGGCCATGGCGGGCTCGCCGCGCCGCTCGGCGATAGGCGCGAACTTCAGCAAGGTGGCGTATAGAAACCACGCCAGCCAGACGCTCTCGCCGCGCCCGGCGACCCCGACGCGGTTCATGCCGTCATTCCAATCGCCCGTGCCGAACAGCGGCAGACCGTGTGCACCGATGGTCAGACTGGAATCGAGCGCTCGCACGCAGTGTTCGAACAGCGACCCCGCCGTCTTGGATTCAGGGGCGGAGAAGGTCTCGTTGCTGTCGGCCGGCAAGGGGCCGCCGCTCAGGTAGGGCACGGATTCATCCAACACCGCGAAATCCTCGGTGACCTCGAGATAGTGCACGAGCACGTAGGCCAGCCAGATGCGGTCGTCCGAGACGCGGGTTTTTACGCCCTGACCGGACGTCGGCAGCCACCAATGCTGCACGTCCCCTTCCTCGAACTGCCGCCCCGCCGCACGCAGGATGTGTTCGCGGGCAATCTCCGGACGTGAAACCATCAGCGCCATGACGTCCTGCAATTGATCGCGGAAGCCGTAGGCGCCGCTCGATTGATAGAACGCGGTCCGCGCCCATACGCGGCAAACCAGCGTCTGATACAGCAGCCAGCCGTTCACGAGAATGTCCATGGAGCGATCGGGTGTCTTGACCTGAGTGGCTCCCAGAGTCTGGTCCCAGAAATCCGTCACGCTCTTCAGTGCGGCATCCAGATCGATGGTGCGGTAACGTTCGATGAGTTCGATGGCGGCCGCCGACGATGCCTCTTCTCCGACCAGCAGCCTCAGCTCGATTTCTTCGCCTGGACTCAAGCTGACCTTGGTTTGCATGGCGCCGCAGGGGTCCAGACCGCCGCCGACGCGATTTGTCAGCGAGTGCGGCCCGATCAAAGCGGCCGGCTCGGCCAACGAGCCGTGCCGGCCGATGAATTCTGCACGATCGGCGGTGCAGCCGCGTTGCTGTCCCGCCATGTCCATGAAGGCGATCCGCGATTGGAAGCCGTTACTCCAGGGATTTCGCGCCAGCAGCGCCCCGGTCTTGGGCTCGATTTCCGTCACGATGAACGGTGCCGTCTTGCTGCGCTGATTTCCCAGCACCCAGTCCAGGTAGTGAGTAATCGACAGCTGGCGCGACTCGGTCGAGGAGTTCTTGATCTTGAGCCGCGAGATCTTCAGCGAATCCCCGAGCGGCACGAACTGTAGAAGATCCAGCGAGATACCGTGCGAGGCATGCTCGAGGCGACTGTAGCCGAAGCCATGGCGGATGACATACGTGGCGGACGGCTCGCGAATGGGCAGCGGCGCGGCGCTCCATAAGGTTCCCGTCGCCTCGTCGCGGACGTAGATGACCTCGGCTGGTGCATCGCCGACGGGATCATTGCACCAGGGAGTGATTTGATTCTGCTGTGCGTTCAACGACCAAGTACTGCCGGAGCCGTCCGCCGATACCAGACAGCCAAATTGCGGGTTGGCGATGACGTTGATCCATGGCGCGGGCGTCCACTGACCCTTGTCTAGGATCACGACGTATTCGCGTGCATCGGCGGCGAATCCTCCCAAGCCGTTGAAGAACTCCAGCGGCGGCGCGCCGCGCGCGGCACTGTCCGGCGTCGGGGCATCGGCATTGCTCAGGCGCTGCCGCGGCACCGGCTCCGGTTCCTTGAGCCTCGCCAGCTGATCGATCAGAGAGCCGCGGCGCGCCACGAACACCGCGCGCGCGGCGGTCTGCAGCAGATCGCGAACGGCGGGCAGCAGCAAGTCGGCGCGCAGCGAGTACACGGTTCCGCGCCGCGTGCGGTCTTCGTCGCGACGGGCCTGCGAAGTGCGGATGACGGCATCCAGTGCCTGCTGCAGCTCGGATGCGTAAGACGGCGGGCGCTCATTCAAGATGACGAGATCCACCGCCAGGCGCTTGAGCCGCCAGTACTCGTGCGCGCGCAGCAATTGCTTGACGATTTCAATGTCGCCTTCGTCATCGATTCTCACCAGCACGATGGGCAGGTCGCCGGATATGCCTTGAGGCCATAAATCGGACGGTCCCGATTGGTTCTTCTCGAGGATGTCGCGCGGCGCGCGCAGCGCCGCATCGGAGTACAGCACCCGGTTCGCAATGCGCTGAAATGTCTGAGCTTCTTCGAAGTCCGCGCCCAGGTAGCGTAGCTGCACCTGAGCCTGAGTCCAGGCGAGGGTCTTGGCGCGATCGAAGGCTGCTACGTCGCGGTGCTTGTCGACCATTGCGATGGCTTCGTCGCGGCTCGCGCTGACGCCGGTCCAAAAGGCAAGGCGCATCGTATGTCCGGGCGGGATGCGCACGCGGCGGCGCAGTGCCAGCACCGGGTCCAGTACAGTTCCCACCGTATTGGACAGCGGCCGCGCGTCCAAGACCGAAACGGCGTTGCGCAAATCGCGGCCGCGACCGAGGAAGCGGGCGCGATCCGTCTCGAACTGCAGGCCGCCGATGGCATCGCCTTCGAGCACGCTCACATGGGCGGCCCAGAGTTGGGGCTCTCCGATCTCGCGGGTGCGCCGCGTGGCGAGCAACGCGCCGCTGTCGGCGAGGAATTCGGTGCGCACGAACATCTTGGAGAATGCGGGATGCGCCGAGTCCGCATCCGCCGTCGACAACACGACCTCGGAGTAAGTCGTCAATTCAATTTCGCGTACCCGGGTGCCTTCGTTGGTCACCGAAACCCGGCGGACTTCCGCGTCGTCTTCCGGAGACACGAGGATTTCAGTCGAGGTGATAATGGCACCGTCGCGGCGGGTGATCTGCGCGCGATCCTCGAAGAACGCCACGTAGTAGCTGTCAGGCTCGCGGCCCACCGGCTGGTATCCGGCGGACCATACCTGGCCATTGGCCACATCGCGCAGGAAGACGTAGCTGCCCCAGGGGTCGCAGGTGGGATCTTCGCGCCAGCGCGTCACGGCGATGTCGCGCCAGCGGCTGTAACCGGAGCCGGCCGCGGTCAACATCACGGAATAGTTTCCGTTGGACAGCAGGTGGGTGCGTGGCGCGATGTGATGAGGGGAGCTGAAGAGTCGCGGCGCAGTGGCCGTCAATTCGCGCAGTCCCGGCGCTGACTTCAATTCGTCGATTCCGGGAGCCGGTACGTCGGAATCCCGCGGGGTGCGTTCTTGCAAGAGTAACTCGGTGGCCTTAATGGCAGGGTTGGCGTGAAAGTATGTGCGAAACATACCGTCTTTCAGAACATTGGCAATAGCCACTAGAATCATGCCCTGGTGATGGGCCATGTAATTGCGCACCGCCACTACAGTTTTCCCTTCGGGCAGACGCGCGGGCGTGAAGTCGAGCGCGTCGTACCAGCCATAGTCGCCGCGTGCGCCGAGCTTTTGCAGGCGCTCGAAATTACGCATCGCGGCCTTGGCATCGATCATGGCGGCAAGGCCGGTGGCGTACGGGGCCACCACGGCCTCGGCGCCCAAGCCTCGCTTCAACCCCAAGCCGGGTATCCCGAAACTCGAGTACTGGTAGGTGAATTCCCGGTCGCGGGCGTTGAACGCGGACTCGGACACTCCCCACGGCAAATTGAGCTCGCGCCCGTACTCGATCTGTCGCTTGACGATCAACTGCGACGTGTCGCCGAGCAGGCTGCCTTCGGGCTCGCGCATGACGAGTATGGGCATGAGGTACTCGAACATGGAACCGGCCCATGAGACCAGGGCCGAGCTTCTATCGACAGGTGTCAGCAATCTTCCGAGCCTGAACCAGTGACGTACCGGCAGATCCCGCTTGGCAATGGCGACGAAACTGGCAAGCCTTGCTTCCGATCCCAAGAGGTCGTAGCAACTGGGATCGAGCACACGCTCCGCGGCGCTGTAGCCAATGGAGAGCAACTGTCGGTCAGGCTCCACCAGAAACGCGAAATCCATGGCAAGCGCCATGGCCCGAGAGCGTTGACCGATGCTGCTCAGTCGCAGCGCCAGATGGGCGGCTTGCTGCGTATCGGCACGGTTGTCGCGATGGTGGCTCGACACGTTGGAGCGCAACATATCGGCCCATTTGAGCAACGGCGCCCCGCCGCCTTCACCGCGTTCGTCGGTGAGCGCCTGGGCGATGTCGTGGATGTTGTCCGTCTGCCCGAGTATCGCGGCAAGCTCGGACACATAGCCTTCCGCTCCGGCTGATTCCAAGGAAACCCGCATGGCCTCGAGCGCAGCGTCGAGCTGGCTCAAGGTCACACCGTAATTGCGCCGGCCGTCATCGAGCGCCCGAACCACTCTTTGCATATGCTCGAGCGTGTCCAGGGTGCCGCGCCTATCGACCGCTGTCCAGGTGGACTTGTCCATCCAGCCGCGGCAAACGCCCTCGAGCGCGAGCAGGTGTCCGGCTAAATTGCCGCTGTCGACGGTGGATATGTACTTGGGATCGAGCGCTCGCAGGTCGTGCGTGTCGTACCAGTTGTAGAAATGCCCGCGAAACCGTTCGAGCTTGTCGAGTGAGGCGAACGTCGCCTCCAGCCGCTCCACCGCATCAATAGTGCCGAGCCAGCCGAATTCGCGCGCCGTTGCGATGGACAGCAGGTAAAGGCCGATATTCGTGGGCGAGGTACGGTTCGCGATGATGGGGTTCGGGGTTTCCTGAAAATTGTCCGGCGGCAACATGTGCTGCGTAGCGGTGACGAAGGTCTCGAAGAAGCTCCAGGTTTGGCGGGCCATGATGCGCAGCCGATGCGCCTCAGCGGGGGTGAGCGGCTCGGCCCGAGTGCGATTCGAGGGCCGGCTGACGAAGCGGGTAATCATGGGCGCGCACAACCATGCCGACAGGAGGGGGATTGCGATCAGCGGAATACCATGACCGATTAGAATGAGGGACACGCCAAGGACGAGAGCCAGCAAGACACCGACCGCCATTCGACGGTAGTAGCTCAAGGGTGTGGTGGACGCGCCGACTATCGTTTGCGCGGTGGTGGTCCACTCCAGCAGATGTCGTCGTGAAATCCACAGCCGGTACAGGGTGCGTACGATGGCATCCGTCATGACCCAGGCCTGATCCGCCAGGAACACCAGGCGCAGGCCGATCATCGACAGGGCTTGCGCGGTCTCCTTGCGCGCCGTGCGCAAGTAGCCGGCTCTGGTGAAATCCGCGAAGCGCGGCCGCAGACTGAACAGGAACGGCAGCAGCACCGGCAGAGCGATCGCCCCGATGAAAAATGCGCTCCATGCCAGGGCCGCCTCGCCCCACCAGCACAGGGCGAGCCCTAACAGCACGGCAGGCGGCAGCGCGGACCTGCGCAAGTTGTCGAGCATTTTCCAACGCCCGAGAGCCGACATCGGTCCGCGGATGCCAAGCACCCAGGGCAGCAGCTGCCAATCGCCGCGGGTCCAGCGATGCTGCCGCGCGGTGGCCACGTCGTATCGCGACGGAAACTCATCGACGACTTCGACGTCCGAGGCCAGCCCGCAACGAGCATAGATGCCTTCGAACAAATCGTGACTGAGCAGACGGTTGTCGTCCACGCGGCCGGCCAGAGTGCTTTCGAAGGCGGCGACGTCGTAGATGCCCTTGCCGCTGTACGAGCCCTCGCCGAACATGTCTTGATAGACGTCGGAGACGGCAAATGCATAAGGGTCTATGCCGCTCGGCCCGGAAAAAACGCCTTGAAAGAAAGAGGCCTCATGGCCGACGGGCAGCGAGGGAGTGACCCGCGGCTGCAGTATTCCGTAGCCCGAAGTGACGCGCCGGTTGACCGTGTCGATGAGCGGCTGGTTGAGCGGATGCGCCATCTTGCCGATGAGGGAGAGCGCCGCGCCGCGCGGCAGCCGTGTATCGGCGTCCAGGCTGATGACGTAGCGCACGCCGCGCGGCGCCTGCGGCAGCCGACCGGCGACCGCCGTGAAGCTCGTGTCCATCGACCCTTGCAGTAGGCGATTGAACTCGTGCAGCTTGCCGCGCTTGCGTTCCCACCCCATCCAGACGCGCTGGCCGGGGTTCCATAGGCGTCGGCGATGTAGTAAAAGGAAGCGCTCGCCGTCCGGAGCGTTGCCGTGGGCGCGATTCAGGCGCGCAATTCCCGCGGCCGCGAGGCCCAGCAACTCTTCGTCATCGGCAGCGTTCTCGGTAGCGGAGTCGCGCCAGTCGCAGAGCAGCGCGAAGCGAATGTCACCGTCTTGCGTCGCCAGGTAGTGAACTTCGAGGCCGTGTACGAATTCCTCGATGTCTGCGGCGCTGGTCAGCAGGACGGGCACGGCAATCACCGTGCGCAAGTCCGCGGTCACACCGCCCAAGAGTTCAAGGCCGGGCAGCACATGGGGGCTGCAGAAATGCGTGGCCCATAGATTGACGATGGTAATGCCGACGTCTGAGGCGGCGATCAACGCCAGCACGACGATGACAGCGGCAGTGCCCGGATGACCGTATGGCGAGCCTGCGAAGAATAAGAGCGCACCCGTCATTGCGATGCTCAATGCGGCGATGCTGCCCGCGTAGCCATGTACACCGGCGCCGCGGGTCAAACGGGCCAGACGCTGGTTCCACGGAATGCGGTAGGCGAGTTGCGTCTCCAACTCGGTCCGCCCCTCCGCCACCAGGTAGTATCCCGGCTCCAAAGCGTGCGGCGAATTGCTGGAAAGTCCCCCGGCGCGGTGCGCGGCGCGCCGCGCGGCGTCCAAGGCGTGGCGCGCCACCTCGAGTTCCGTGTAGCGCGAACGCCGCGACAGGTCTTCGATGGCGTGCCGATACAGATCGCGGCTGGAGAAATCGAAAGACCCGAAGGAGCTCTCGGTGCACAGAAGTTCATCGATCAGGCTCACGCTCTCGAAGAACTTCGCCCAGTCAACCGATGAAATGAGCCGCAAGCTGGTGATGACATTGCGCACGCTCAAGTTGACCGCACCCTGGCGTTGATGCTCGGTATGGACCACATCGTCGGCTGTGTCGCCTTGTGCGGCCAGCGTGCGATGCAGCCACGCCAGCGCCGGAGTGGTTTCAGGATCATGGTCGCGCAGCCGCTGAAACAGCTGCGCCGCAAAAGCGTTGGGCAAGCGGTCGGCCTCGGCCGCGCGCCGGGCGGCCGCGTTCGGCGCAGCCTGATTGGCTTCGTCCGACAACAGCCGGTCGGCCAAGGTATCCGCCTGCTCGCGCAGCTCCAGGCGATGCACGATTCCGGATGCGAGTCGGGTGAGGTTCTCGATCAGCATCACTCGCAAAGTGATGCTGATAGCCCAAAGCTCGCCGATGGTCAGCGGTTGAACGCGCTGATACGCGCGGCAAAAGCGCGCCAAGGTGTCAAGTTCGAAGCGATTGTCGGAGTGCGCGACAATGGCCCACGCAATGCTGTAGATCCGCGGGTAGCCGCGCAGATGGCCGTTGGAGAGTTTCGGCAACTCTTTGTAAAATCCCAGCGGCAGGTCGCGCCGCACGGCATGAATGTGCTCGTTGACGATGTAGTAGTTATCGACCAGCCACTCTGCCGCGGGCGTGACCGCACGCCCCTCGCGAATGCCTTGCATCAAGGTGTGAAAAGCGGCATTGAGGGTGGCGGCGTTGGAGCGCAAGCGGCCGTGCAGCGAAATGCCGGCGGATCGTACCGGCCACACCTCTTGCGCCTTTGCCAAGCTCTCTGCGTGCTGCTCGAGTCGTTCGACGCCGAAGATCTCAGCGGAAATGGGCTCGTCAATTCCTGCGGGCCGATCCAACAGCGCACGCCCACGGCCGCGCCAGCGGAAATACTTCAATGGCACCTCTTCGTTGCGCAGCGGCGAGAATAGCGCAATCCGCCGCGATGCGGGCTTTGTAAATATTACCGGATCGTGCTTGCGAGGTTTATTCGGCGGTGACTTCGACTGCTACCTGCAGACTCAGGAAATCATCCGCAGCGCCGCCCGCGTCGATCAGGGCTTCGTCGTACAGATAACCCGACACGAACTGCGCTGCGAGTCCGCAGCAGCGCACCGCGTCCATCATGAATACGGCGAAATCCCGGCAGCTGCCCGAGCCCAGCTCAAGCGTTTCGAGCAGGGCTTTCACCCATGCGTCGAGCTTGTGCTCCGGATCCGGGTAGTGTCTGGCCTGCGAGGAAGCAAGATCGACGGTTTCCGATGCGGAATAGCTCAAGGGCAGCGCGGCAGCGTAGTCATCCACGATGAGCTTGCGCTCGCTTAAGGGGAAATGCTCGGCGCGAAAAGTCGATTCGAATACCCGCTCCTGCGCCGGCTCCGAAAACTCGGCCATGGCGATGGAGTTGCCGAATACATCGTGCATCCAGCGCAGCTCAGAGGGCTGCGGCGAAATGATGAGCCCCGTGTCGAGCAATCGCAGATCATGGCTGTCGCGCGGCCGGCACATCAGCCGGTGCGCGCCCAACAGCACCGGGTGCCGGTAGCGATACTCGGTTCTATGACTGACGCGCAGGATGCTCAAGAGACACGCCAGTGTGGGTTCATGGATTCAATTTCCAAATCGATTGATTGAGCGCACTGGCGAAGCCCACCCAGATCAAGTAAGGCGCCAGCATCCATGCAGCTCCGGCCTTCACCAGCGCGAACTCGCGGATGGTCCAAAAGATCGCCAGCCATAGCGCAACGATGACGAACAAGCCCGCACCAATATTCTTGGCGCCGAAAAACAGCGGGGCCCAGATGGCATTGAGCAGCAGTTGGATGGCGTAGGCAGTGAGCGCAGCGCCACGGCCACGGTGATAGCGCTCGCGCCAGACGCGCCAGGCGGCCGTGCCCATCATCAAATACAGCACGCACCACACAGGCGCGAACCAGCTGTTCGGCGGCGCCCAGACGGGTTTTGCCAGCGCCGCATACCAGTGCCGCGTCGATGCGGATACGGCGGGGGAAAACAGCGCACCGAGCGCGCCTGCCGCCAGCGCCGAGCCGATGAACGCCGCCAGGATGAGCCAATTCGGCCGTGCATTGCGGCCGCGATAGCTGGTTGAGCTCTCGATGGGAATTCTCACGGGTTGTGCCGCCTCTCGGCTCGCGATCCCAAGTAGAGCGCGAGGGCCGCAGCCAGCTGCAACCAGCCAAGCCACGGGGCCTTGGCCGATAGCGCAAGCCAAGCGATGCCCGATAGCCAAAGAACGGCGGCCGCGACGACCGCATTGCGGCCTCGGTTGCCGCGCTGCATTTCTGCGCGCAGCAAAGCGGTGTCCGCATTCCTTACCTGTAGCTCGATCCGTCCTTCGGCTGCCTCGCGCACGGTCGTTTGGAATATTTGCGGCAGCTGCTGCAGCGCCAACAGAAAGTCGGGGAGCTGCGTGCGCATTTGCCGGAACAGTGTTCTCGGGCTCATGCGTTCGCGCATCCACTTGCGCAGGTAGGGCTGAGCCGTCTGCCAAAGATCGAGTTTCGGGTATAACTGCCGGCCCAGGCCTTCGATGTTGAAGAGAGTTTTCTGCAGCAGAATGAGCTGCGGTTGCACCTGCATGTCGAAGCGGCGCGCAATCTCGAACAACCGCAGCAGCACCTGCGCGAAGGAGATCTCCTGCAGCGGTTTGTTGAATATGGGCTCGCAAACCGTGCGTACGGCGGACTCGAGCTCATCGACCCGCGTGCCTGGAGGCACCCAGCCCGATTCGACGTGCAGGGCCGCGACACGTCCATAGTCGCGGTCGAAAAATGCCATAAAGTTCGCTGCCAGATAGTGCTGATCGCGAGGCGCCAAGCTGCCGACGATGCCGAAGTCCACCGCCGCGTAGCGCGGATGCTCCGGGTCGTCTAGCTGCACAAAAATATTGCCCGGATGCATGTCGGCATGAAAGAAATTGTCGCGAAACACCTGCGTGAAGAAGATCTCCACGCCGTTCTCCGCAAGGCGGCGGATATTCGCACCGCGTGCGCGCAATTGCTCCACATCATTGACGACGATGCCGTGAATGCGCTCCATGACCATCACATCGACGCGGCAGTAATCCCAGTAGACCTCCGGCACGTAGAGCAGCGAGGAGCCTGAAAAATTGCGCTTCAGCTGCGCGGCATTGCCGGCTTCACGCAACAGGTCAAGCTCATCGAGAATGGTGCTGCGGTATTCGCGCACCAGTTCCACCGGCCGCAGCCGGCGCGCATCCCGCCAGTATTCGTCGGCGAGTTCGGCCAGATATTGCAGCACTTCCAAGTCCAGATCGATGATCTCCCGCATCCCCGGGCGCAGCACCTTGACTACGACTTCGCGGCCGTCTTGCAACGTGGCCAAGTGCACCTGGGCAATGGAGGCGGCGGCGAGCGGTACGGGATTGAAGCCGGCGAACACGCCGGCCAGCGGCGCGCGAAAGGATTTCTCGATGGCTGCGACGGCAATCGCCCCGTCGAAGGGCGGAACTCGATCCTGCAGCTTCGCCAGCTCGTCGGCTATGTCGGTGGGCAGCAAGTCGCGGCGAGTCGATAGCGCCTGGCCGAATTTGACGAAGATTGGTCCCAGCTCCTCGAGCGCCAGGCGCAGCCGTTCGCCGCGGGTGGTGCCCACGCTGCGTTGAAACCAGGTCCAGGGCGAGAGGTAGAAGAGAAAGCGAAACGGCCGGTACAGGTGTGTGGCCCGCACGAAATTGTCCAAGCCATGCCTGACCAGAACGCGCTGAATCTGCAACAGCCGAGTGAGCACCCGCAGCCGCATCAAGCCGCGCCCTTGCTGCGCTGCTCGAGACGTTTCAGCCGCGCCTCGACTCGATCGGCCGTGTCCCGCAGACCGTCGACGCCGCGCAAGAATTCCTCGAGCTCGGTTTTGTTGACGACGTCGCGTCCTTCCTCCTGTAAATATTCGGCGATATTCTCTCTCGCCGTGCGGCGCACGCGCCGCGCCGCTTGCAGCGTCCGTGCGGCGAGTAGCGACAGGCGTCGCGCGGTAAAATCACCGATCCAGCGCGACAGCTCTTCTTCCGGATCGGGTCTCGCCAGCAGAAACAACTCACGATAGCGGTTGGCGATTTCCGCATCGCCGCGAATCTGCGCGGCCCCGCCCGGCGCCGCGCCCTTGGCATCGCGCATGCCGCCGCCTCTGAATAATTGCCACAGCGCCGACAGTGATCCGGAAATCACCGCGTTCGCGGCGCCCGTGGGAATGGCCGCCGCGGCACCGGCCGCCACGGCTTCCTCATCGGTGAGCAAGTTCAGGCGCCCACCGGAAACGGCGGCGCGTACGCGCGTGATTGACGTGACCTCGATCGTCAAGGAAGTGCCCTCGAGAGCGCGTGCCTGCGCCGTGGCGTGCGCCGAGTCGCCGATGCAGCGATTGAGCAACGCTTCGACCGAGGCGAGCCATGCAGGGGTCGCGGGCATGTTAGATCTTGTAGCCGCGGTGCACGGCTACTATGCCGCCGGAGAGATTGTGGTAGCGCGCTTGCGCGAAGCCGGCGGCGCGCAGCATTTCGAGCAGCGTTTCTTGATTAGGATGCATACGAATCGACTCGGCCAGATATCGGTAGCTGGCCTCGTCATCCGCGACCAGCCGTCCCAGCAGCGGCAGCACCTTGAAGGAATAGGCGTCGTAAATCGGCTTGAGGCCGGGTGCCACCGGCGTCGAGAATTCCAGCACCAGCAATTGGCCGCCGGGCTTCAACACGCGGTACATGGACTCGAGCGCGGCGGCCTTGTCGGTGACATTGCGCAGGCCGAAGCCGATGGTGATGCAATCGAAGCAATTATCATCGAACGGCAGGCGCTCGGCGTCGGCGACGATGCATTCCACGTTCCCGACGAAGCCCTTGTCGAGCAGGCGGTCGCGCCCTATGTCCAGCATGGCGGGGTTTATGTCCGATAGCACCACGCGCCCCGACTTGCCCACTTGGCGCAGCATCCCTAAGGCGAGGTCGCCTGTGCCCCCGGCGACGTCGAGCGCGTGGCCGCCCACTTTCAGGCCGGTGAGCGAGAGGGTGAAGTGCTTCCACAATCGATGCACGCCGAGCGACATCAAGTCGTTCATGACGTCGTATCTTCCGGC